>JALSLY010000086.1 GCA_026988035.1 Thermotogae bacterium | reverse complement strand
TTTACTTTTCCTTCACAGGGGGATATTTTTTGAAAAAATACAAAAGGATGCTTCCAAGAAAGTTATCGAAGTTGCGAATTTTTCCGTTTTTCCCCACCTTTAAAAAACTCTTTGTTTATCGGCATTTATGGTGATATAATCGAAGCGTTTGAATTTAACACAATTGCATTGTGTTAAATTCGATTTGTTCTCCTTCTTGTTTAAAATGCGTCGAGTGAAATGGTTAAAAATGGCAAAGAGGTGGCAGCATGAAGTACGATTTCGACAGATTTGTTGATCGGCACAACACAGCAAGCGCGAAATGGGACGGAATTCAGAATGTTTTTGGTGTTAACGAAGATGATATCATTCCAATGTGGGTTGCAGACATGGACTTTTTATCGCCTCCAGAAGTTATAAAAGCAATTGAAAAAAGGGCAAAACATGGTATCTTTGGCTACAGTTTGAGGCCAAATTCTTTCTACAACGCTGTGATTGACTGGATGAAGAAAAGACATGACTGGGAGATAAAGAAAGAGTGGATCACTGTGACACCTGGAGTTGTATCGGGATTGTCGATGGCAATACTCTCGTACACACACCCAGGAGATGAAGTGATCGTTCAGCCACCTGTTTACTTTCCATTTTTCACAGTTGTGAAGAACAACGAAAGACGACTTGTGTACAATCCACTAAAATTGGAAAACGGACACTATTCAATGGATTTTGAAGATCTGAAGAGCAAGTTTACGCCTCGTACGAAAATGCTTATACTGTGCAGCCCTCAGAATCCAACTGGTAGAGTATGGAGCAGGAATGAACTAAAAAAACTTGGCGAAATATGTCTTGAGCACAATACGTTGATCATCTCTGATGAAATCCACTCTGACTTAGTTTATAAAAAGAGTAAGCACATACCCATCGCATCTATTTCCGATGAATTTGCTCAAAACACGGTTACGTTCATTGCTCCGAGTAAAACGTTCAATGTAGCGGGGTTGTCAACTTCCATTGCGATAATCCCAAATTCTAAGCTTTTTAATTCATTTAGTAGGATTATTGAAAAATTGGAAGTCGGTTTGGGAAATATTTTCGGAACCGTTGCGACTGAAGCTGCGTACAAGTATGGCGAAGAATGGTTAGAGGAGGTTCTCATCTATTTGGAGGGAAATTTGAAATTTTTAAAAGCCTTTTTGGAAGAGAAACTCCCACAAGTAAAAGTGATCGAACCCGAAGGAACTTATCTCGTTTGGCTTGATTTTCGAGAACTTGGGCTGAATGAGCATTCTCTGAGAGATTTTCTCCTAAAAGTGGCAAAAGTTGCACTTATCAATGGGGCAACTTTTGGACCGGGAGGCGAAGGATTTCAAAGAATTAACATTGCCACACCTCGGTCTGTTTTAAGGAAAGCTCTTGAGAGAATAGAAAAAGCTGTGAAAAAACTAAAAACTGGAGGTAAAGCATGAAACCGTATATACTTTTAGACGCTGGAGGCACTTTGTTGTTTCCGGATTTTGATTGGATATCATCACTTTTATCTTCTAAAAGCATCAACGTGGATAAAATTGAGATATTCAAGAAGTTTTCAAAAGTGAATTACGAAATTGACAAGGCATTGAAAAGAGGTGGTACGAATTTATGGAATGGTGGATTGGCCGAATTCGTAAGGCAAATGCTCTCAACAATTGATGGAATCGAAAAAGTAATGGATGAGTTGGTAAATATCATAGTTAAAGAAGATAAGAAGAAAAGTTTGTGGTCGTACACTTTTGACTGGACAAAGCCCACGCTTGAAAAACTTAAATGTGAAGGTTACTCCATGTCTGTGGTTTCCAACTCAGACGGACGTGTTGAGAGTATGATAATCGAAGTTGGCTTAAGGGGATATTTTGACAGGGTCTACGATTCATACATTGTCGGCAGTTCAAAGCCCGACTCAAAAATATACGAATTAGCACTTGATGAGCTGTGTTTGAAACCTCAAGACGCTCTCTTTGTGGGAGACATGTTCTACATAGATGTGCTTGGTGCAAATACAGCTAACATCCCCGCTGTCCATCTCGATCCTTTTGGATACTACAATGATTGGCCTGGAGTTAGAATAAAAACTCTCAAAGAATTGCCAAGTCTTTTGAAAAACGCCTCCATCGCTACTGAAGAGTTCTTCCCATTCGGCAACGATATACAATGCAGGGAGGAGGAGATACTTTGAGAGAGGTAAACCCCATAAAAGATGTGAGGAAGATAAGAAGAGTTAAGCGTTTGATGATAAAGGATGGAAACTTCCGCGATCTTCTCATGTTTACACTCGGTATAAATGCAGGATTGAGAATCTCTGACATTCTTGCCATGAAATGGAAGGATCTTATCTGCAAAGATGGACGCATCTGTGATGAAGTGACAGTAAAGGAGAAAAAAACAAAAAAGACAAAAAGATTTCCATTGAATGGTGCCGTTAGAAAAGCAATAGAAATGTACATTCAGAACATGCCTTCAGCTAATCCAAACGAATTTGTCTTTGTCAGTCGGAAGAAAAAAATAAGTGGGGAAAGGCATCCCATCAGTCGTGTAGCTGCATGGCAATCGATAAACAAGTATTGCAAAAGAGCTGGAATAGAACAAAATGTTGGTACGCATACTCTTAGAAAGACATTCGGATATCATCAATATAAACGAGGAACAGATATCGCGATGCTTCAAAAAATGCTCAATCATTCCAGTCCTGAAGTCACTTTGAGATATATAGGGATAGAACGGGAAAAATTAAACGCAAGGTACAAAGCTGTGGAATTGTAAGTTTACATAGTAAATGGTGGTACACCAATATAAATTTCTGGTTTACTTATTTCAAAGTTGTTTACCACAAATGTGGCTTCTTCTCTGCGCGGAGGAGAGGAAATAACATGAAGCGCAGGGAAAATCGCTTCTTTCAAAAAAGTTTAAGCGATAAGATATAAGATCTTAAAAACCATCAATGTGAAGTGATTTTAAGCGGAAAAGGCTTGTTTGGTTTTCATTCATCATTTTAAGAGTTGCATCAAGAGTTTGCCACAATTTGTTCTCATATTGAAATGATACAGCGAATTTTTTCATGAACCTTTTCTCATATTCAGAACAGTTGCTTTAACCATAGGATCGGGAATCACGTAAATCTTCGAAGATCGTTTGTATTCTTGTTCTAAAAAGCTTTGCTTGACGAGAGAAGAAAGGTTGTGGCTAAGTGTTTGATCTGTTATTTTCTCATGATGAAGTGAGATGTATTCCTTTATTTTGGAGAAACGATCAAGACCAAAAGCAACGGCTTTCAAAATGTACAGATAATTTTCACTTCTATCTCGCAATTCTTCTATTTCTTTCTTCACGAGCTTTTGCGCCATTTTTTCCGTTTCACCGAGAGCCGTGGATATTTCTTTTCTCGTATATACTGTGAACCCGTACATTGTGAGATATCCAACTATACCATCGAGAGTTGCAACAGCCTTTTCTATCTCTGCTTTCCCAATTTCGATTTCAATCTGTTGAAATCCTTTTGAAAGAAAGCTCATGGACTTTTCTTTGGAGAATCTTCCCAAACTGATTTCGTTGACATATCTTCCAAAAAGTGGTGTGTCTGGATCGTTTGATTTCAAAAAATCATGCAGCAATCCAATTTCCGATCCAGTTAAAATAACGACGATGCTGTTGAGATGGTCGTAGATATACGCAAAAAGGTTGAGGATGTCCTTTCCTCCCCTTCCATAAAAGCGAAGGTTTTGAGCTTCATCTAAAGCTATTATCATTTTTTTGCCATGCTTTGTAAGAATTTCATTGACACTGTCAAGATAAGAAAAAAGATCAACATCACTGTTTTCCCTTGAAAGATCGAGTTCAAATTCTCCAAATTTCACCTTTGAGATTGACCTCAGAACGTCCTTTAATTTTCCTTTTTTGAACGCACTTCTAACACTTTTTAAGAAAGTGGCATTAAACGTATCTCTCGCTATTTTGTTGTTTCGTACAAGGCGGCGGCAGTCTATGAAAGCGTGAAAAATTTTGTTTGAAGTTTCATTCAAGAAAACTTGGAGCAGTGAGGTTTTTCCGATTCTTCTCAGTCCGCAGAGCAGAACCATTCTCCCGTTTTCAACGGCTTCATGTAATTTCCTAAGTTCCCGCTCACGATCGTACAGATCTTCTCTTGATTTTTTTGGTTCGATTGAAAAGTACACGATCATTCCCCCCTTGATTAACTCAACGTGGGTTGAGCAACTCAATCTACATTGAGTATAACACTTTTTGGAAACATTTCGGTAGATGGTGTGCATAAAGTAATGGGGTGTAACGATTAAGTAAAATGTGGATTCAAAAGTCTGTTAAGCTTGTTTTCGAGATAAGCGTTGTTTGTATGTATCAAAGAGCAATCGATATAGCCGAAATGAGAATCAACATGTTTCCTCTTTTTTATCTCATTCACCTCATGAACTTTCAAGGCACACGTAGAATTAAGAAATACCATCATACACTTAAGCATATGAAACAATCCCTTCCTCGACCAGCTTCGCCCTCTCAATCTCTGCTTCACCTTCTTGACATTGCTTTCGCATGAACCAAAATATCCCTTGTATTCAATAGACTTATCCAATTCCGCTTCTTTCCTGCCTGTCTTTTCCATTCTCACAAGATGAAATAGGTCTATGAATCTCTCTGTGAATCCCACATCAGCTGCAGCTTCTCTTGGCTCTTCTCCCATATCCGAAGAGTAATAGATAATTGTAGAGCGAGATGAACGCGAATGTATCTGAGCAGAAAAATATTTTGAGAATTCATCTGGATATGAAAGAATTATCTTCTTGTTGACAAGCTTATTCCTCATCCTATCTCCATTCTTGCCTATCGTTTCCTTTGAATCATAAACAACACCAACTTTTATTTCTTCCTTTCGCTTACTTCCTCTAATGGCTATGAACATACCGTCTGATTCACACCTTATTTCAGATGACTTGCCTTCATAACTTGAAACTTCTTCTTCTTTCGTTTCGCACAATTGAAGCCATCTCCATACACTCATCGCAGATGCCCCAGTCCATAACGATGCTTTTGAGAATGTCATCTGAGTGGCTAACTCAATAGATTTCTCTTTTAACTTGGAAGTATAAATTTCTCTGGATTTTAGTTCAAGAAATTCAATCAATGGCTTCACCTTTTCTCGAGTCTTTGGACATTCAAGCACTCTGTATGTGAAAGGAATCTCCAAAGCATGAGAATTGAAAAGTATTCTTATCTTCCTCTTTTTTGTCCTAAGGACTTTGTATCCCTTTTTAGAATAAGCCAGAGATAAAGATTTATCCAATTCCTTCATGAACAAAGAAAGAAATCCCTTTATTAACTTTTCAAAGAACTCGTCCACATCCTTGAACTCATCTGGTATAATTGACTCGAACATGGTTTCTTGTGCTGGCTTCCCCTAAGGGGAAGCCTTCCTTCTGCCTCCCT
>JALSLY010000085.1 GCA_026988035.1 Thermotogae bacterium | reverse complement strand
TCAAAGCACTTTTTAAAAGGTGGATATCGCTTTGAGAAAGTGATGAGAGCTTGTCACTTTCCATAAAATTGCCGTTGAGCAACGCAGGGATGTACACGTTTACCTTTCTCTCATTTGCAAGTTTATTCTTGAGAATAACATTCGATGGATCAGAGTGTAGTCCCATGCTGATGGAGTGTGTTACGCTTTCCACAAGCTCGCTCTTTCTTGATCTCAACATTACACAATCCGGATCGTTTGTCCACCACACACCATTCATAAAATTCCGAGTCAGAGCGTTTCTGATCGAATATTTTGCACTTGGCTGCCCAACATCCACTCCATTCCAATTTAAAGCCGTATCCGTACCTATTCTCATCAAATCTACATATCCTATCGACGGAAGAAGGGGTGCTCCACAACCAAGAATATGAGAATTCCCGACAGCTTTTCTTATAGTCTCCATTCCCTTTCTATAAGCCTCTACGGGAGTTACATTGAGATAACGTTTACCTGGAATCATGCCAGCAAAAAGAAAATCGATCTTGAAAAAATCGTATCCATATTCTTTCAGTGTCGAAAAAACACTTCTAAGCCAGTTCAAAGCTTCTGGGTGTGTCGTATCGAGTGCGTATATTTTCTTGCTCCAGTTTTCGTATGCCACAATTGGTTCACCATTTTTATCCTTTACAAGCCAATCTGGATGCGCTGTGAAAAATTTTGAACTTTCAGACACGCTAAAAGGTGCTGTCCATATTCCTGCGATCATCCCGTTTTCTCTCACCTTTTTTGCTAAAAATTCAAGTCCATTTGGAAATTTATCATTTGTCTTTAGCCAATCTCCTATGTCTGACTCGTATCCATCGTCCAACTGAAAGAGTTCGTATTTCATACCCAACTCTTTCGATTTTTCTATCTCACTGATGAAAGCTTTTTGTGAAATATCGAGGTAATAATCGTACCAAGAAGACCAGCCAAAAAACGGTTTTCCGATCCTCGGCTTATTAATCTTTGCAACTTTTTGAGCGTACTCATCTAACGTTTCTTCAAGCGATTTGTAATTTCTCTTAACCCATAGAGTACCCAGTTCCATCTCTTCGTTTGGCTTGAGCGTTTTGGCGATGTGGAATTTCGCTTCGATAATTCCATCCTTCAAAACGAAGTAAGGATGAGCGATCTTCGAAGAGAGGAATCCGGCGAATTCTTCATCCGTTGCGATGAAATAATCCGAAACCACTCCATCTTTGAATTCCCACGGGACTGCCGATGACATGAAACCAATTGGAAGATTCTTGCTCTTGACGGAATCAAATAACTCTTTGGGTTTTACAAACGTACATGGTCCCCAGGATTGAAAGTTATTTGCAAATAGCATTTCAGAAGGGGCAAGTTCCCCAAGTTCTAAATCTTTAATAAACTTCGAAACATTTGAGGGATTTTTCAGCGAAAATTCGATTCTAAAATCATTATCTTGAATTACATTGGCACTGATTTTAATGCTTTCAACATTAACGCTATGTTTTCCGAATTCAAGCTTTTCACCAAAGATCCTCAATTCTTTTCACCCTTTTTCATATATAAATCTTTCATCCGTTCGTACTATCACGCACTATCAATTCTGTTTTCAAAACAACTTTATCTTCAGGTTTCAAAAGAAGCTCAAAAGAAAGCCTACCAATAGTCCTTTTTTTCATCTTCATTGTCGTCAAACTTGGGGTGATAATAGAAGAATATGCTATATCATCGTAGCCTACAACTTTAACATCTCTCGGCACTTGAAGATTAACTTCTTTTAATGCTTTTAAAACTCCAAAAGCCATTAAATCATTGTACACAAATATTCCGTCAAATTCTACACCGCTTTTTATAAGCTCCATGGTAGACTCGTAACCACCATCAATTTCTATTCCACCTGTTTTTATTAAGGAGGAATTAATCTTCATTCCAGCTTCCTTGAGAGCTCTTTTATATCCCTCACACCTCTCTGTTGATGCTGTATTGTACGATTGCGCTCCTATAAATGCAATATTCTTACATCCTCTTTCTATCAAATGTATAGTTGCGTTGTAACCACCTTGTATTTCATCACTGTAAACCATCGGAATAAAACCTTCAAATTCCTTGATATGTCTTCCCATTATAACGAACGCAACTCTTAGTCTTTTTAATTCGTACAAATCGTCATACCTTTCCTGGCTTGGAGCTATCAACAAGCCATCGACTCTTCTTTCAAGAAGCATCCGAATTCCTTCTACTTCTTCCTGATAATTTCTACTAGTATTTACGAGTATCACATGATATCCATGTCGCTTCGCTGCAGATTCCACACCTTTTAAGACTTCCGCCCAAAATGGATTGGCATTGTCTTCAACTATTACTCCAACGATAAGAGTTTTTTGGCGCTTCAAAGACAAAGCAGATCTATTAGGGACATATCCAAGTCGTTTCGCAACTTCGAGCACCTTTTGACGTGTATTTTCATTTACATCCGGTTTCCCATTTAATGCTCTTGAAACAGTATTTACAGAGACCCCAGCGATTTTTGCTATTTGCTTTAAGGTTACAAAACTCATTTCATCCTCCATTTAACTTTCTCGCTCTAAAATTAATTCATTAAAGTATGTTCTTATTCAGAACCATTTCTCAATTGGCATCTTTACTTTAGCAATATAGGTCTTATCATCAAAGCAACTCTCATGAATAAATGCGACAAATAAGAGTCCGTGAGAGAAAAAGGCTATTTCAGAAAACACGATTAAAAACAAGGAATCTGAGATTAACTTGCATACTGTAAGTACACTATAACTCCATGAATATCGGAGTAGTTCCACTATAAAAAATCCTTTATAAACCTAATAAACACTTGAACTTTCTAAAATCACTTCTGTTTCCAACTTCACAAATTTTCATAACTTTTATGGGTTTTATTCCTTAATGTTCTTAGCATGATCACCTAAAACCACTATCGATGTTTCTATCTTTTATAGCATTTCAAAACACCTCTTTATTACAAAATTTGCAATAATGTGAAGTGTTGTTACATGATCAGCCTTGTGCAAAAAATAACACAAACACCCTTGCCCTCTGAAACTTTGAACTCAAAAATATTATGTTTCTCCGTCAGGAACTTTGAATTCTATTTACTGTTTTCCAAATCGCACCGAAAACCATATAACTGATATTGTCTTTGCTATATAGATGTTGATCTTTTTACAATCTTCAAAAGGCCTACAGCAGATGCGAAAGAAGAACAAAATTCAATATTTGCATTTGAATAATATCTATTAACCTTTAACTGCTCCGAATGTAAGTCCCCTTATCAAATATCTTTGGAAGATCAACCCTATAGCAATTGGCGGAAGCATGGTTATCAATCCTGCAGCTGCCAAAGGTCCCCATTCTATATTATAGCCAGTGACAAATCTTCCAAGATAAACAGGTAGTGTTTGGGCTGCGGAATCACTGGTCAAAACAGTGGCAAGTAAAAACGCACTCCAAGTTTGAACAAAACTAAGAACTATAACAGCAGCTACTCCACTTATACTTAGCGGAAAGATAACGTATCTGAAAGTTTGGATCCGTGTTGCACCATCAACATAAGCCGCTTCATCAAGCTCTCTTGGAACCTCATTGAGAAATGAAATCATTACCCATATTCCGAACGCCACTGCTGGAATAAGATAAACTAATATGAGACCAAGCCAAGTATTTAGCAAATGAACTTTCACATATATAACATACAAAGGTATAGCAATAGTTATAGGAGGAAGCATTCTCATAGAAATAAACCAGCCTGCCAAGGCCGTACCACCTATTTTATATCTTGATATAGCATATGCGGCCATTAGTGATATAGCTGCTGATATGAAAGCAACAGAAGAGGATACCACCAGGCTATTTCTTAAAAAGGGAAGAATTCCTTTTACAGCAAAATTAACTAACGTTGGGTGGTAGGGCCAAAAATGGGGAGGCCACGTATTCCATTCACTCATTGGTTTGAAAGCAGTTATTATTATCCAATAAGCGGGAAACAAAAAAACGGAAAGAATCAACGTAACAGCAGCATATCTTATAACCTTTAACACAATCCGAGTCGTTTTTCGATTCACTGTCAGCCCTCCCTCTTTAACTCCAATGTTTCTCCCAGATTTAAAACTTTTATTAACAAATTAACCAAAATGGCACTAACTATGAGCAATATAATTGCCAAAGCAGATGCATATCCTATATCCCAACCGTATGAAACACCGACTTTGTATATGTAAAAACTCCATGAAGAAGTTGCCATTCCTGGACCTCCCCATGTTGTCATGTATATCTTTCCAAAGATTTTCAAAGCATCTATTAATCTTATTATAAGTGCTATGTAAATAAAACTTTTCAAAGTTGGCAATTCCACATTTATAAACAGCTGCCATCTACTTGCTCCATCAACCCTTGCTGCGTCTATCAAGTCTTGAGGTACGGAGAGAAGACCAGCATAAGTAATTAAAAATATAAAGGGAGTCCATTGAATAATATCTAAAAAAAGTATGACAAATTGTGCGGTTGCTGCATGGCCAAACCACGCAATTTCTGGTACGCCAAAGAAAGACAAAAAATAATTCGCTGCTCCAAACAAATAATTAAAAATCATTTGAGCAGAGATTCCAAAAACGATTCCAGGTATCATCATTGAAATCAAGAATAACAGCCTGAATATTCTTTCGCCTTTCAATCCACGTATAAGAAGTCCGAACAAAACACCTATTGCCATTTCGATTGGAACTGCTATCAACAAAACCATGGTAGAAAACGTTATGGATCCCATAGCTAACGGATCATGAAAAATCTCAAAGTAGTTTGATAAACCAATGAACTGTCCTGTTCCACTCATTGACAAATTTAAATTCGTAAAAGACGTGTATATCATGTAAATAAAAGGATATATAGCCATAACCAAAAAAAGTACAACAGCAGGAAGTATAAAAAGTAATGCTATTCTTCTATCATGCATCCTTATTAAATTCTCCTTTAGCTCTTTTTCAGGTACCATAACAACTTCCTTCACAGATATTCTCTCCCCTCAGAAATATCAAAAAAGGGGTGAGAAAACACATTCTCGCCCCCTTAATCTGATTTTTACTTACTTGAAAGAACTTTCTCCCACTTTTGAGCAAGTTTTTTCAAAGATTCAATGGTCATAGGTATCTTTCCAGCAAGCATTTCAGAGAAATACACGTCTGTTATGCTCTCTAATTGAGGTTCTTGAGGTATTCTTGGTCTAAAAGTTTCTGTTTGATAAATAGTAGGAAGCGCTTTAACCCATGGTATAACTTTTTGAGCTTCTGGGTTATCGAGAATTGATTCCCTTATAGGAGCTATTCCGAACTTCTCAAGTACATGAAGGGTTGCCCATTTCGAAGTGGCAAAAAGTATAAATTTGGCAGCGGCTATTTGTTTTTCTAATGGAATGTATTTACTAATTCCAAGAGCCCAGTTTCCTGCTACTGATCTTCCAGGCATCGGAGCTATTCCAATTTTCTCTGAATATGGTTGAAGAGCAGGTGAAGATTTGAATTGCATATAAGGATTTGTCCACTGTGGACACATAGCTGTCATTCCTTGAGAAAAATACTCAATTGTTTGTCCATAATCTGAACCCAATGGGTCGGGAGCATATGGCATGAGAGCTTTCATATCCTCAAGTGCCATCAATCCATATTTATTGGCAAAAGCAGGCTTCCCATCTGATGTGAAGTAATCGCCATACGTTATATTAACAGACCCGAATTCTCGTATGCCTTCCGGACTTCTTCTATACGGTCCAAAGAACAAGGGAAACATATAAAACATTGTGTGGGTAGTTGGAAACATCAATGCTATACCAAATCTCGTTGGCGAATTCGAATTATACTTCTTCGTGAAGAATTTAGCAACATCCACAGCTTCTGCCCAAGTTGTTGGAACTCTCAAAGGTCTTCCAAACATGTCATAGAATTCTTTTTGATATTTGGGATTATTAAAGAGATCCTTACGATAATAGAATAGCATTGTATTATTGTAATACGGTAACCCTATTAGGTCACCATTCCACTCTCCCAATTTTTCCGCTAGAGGCAAGAGGTCATTCCGATCATAATTTTTTGGAATGATGTTTGAGTGTTCCTTAAAAAACTTGGTAAGATCCAAACAACCACTGTGAACACTACCTGCCGTCATAACATCCCAGGTGAAAATGTCGTAAACACCGGATTTTGCCCTTAAGTCTGCAAGTAATCTCGGATAGAGCGTCTCCCACGAAACTATAGAGACGTTTATTCTAATATCAGGATTTTGCTTCTCAAATTCTTGGGCAAGCCACTGTAAAGAGGGACCATTATCAGGAGACGTGATCAAGCTTAAACTAACACTTGCCATTGTCATCATGGCAAACAAACCCACCAAAACCGATACCACCATCAAAATGGTGTACTTCCTCATCCTACAACACCTCCTGTAAAATATTCGAAGAATATAATACGGATTTCCTCGAATTAACCTAATTACTAAGGCTCACCTCCTTTCACGATGTTTGCTTTCAAAGCTAAACTTCTACGTATTCAACGCCTAACAACTCACAAAGAATTTTCCATCTCTTACGCTGATCACCGAGATTGAAACATTGGTGGTGCGTACCCCCGAACTTCAACCAGCGATCAAGGCAGTTTTTGACACCCGTATCGGGTTTGAAAAAGAAATACGGCATTTCAACATGGGGCATCTCTTCTGTGTCAAGTACATTTCCTTTTGACACTACCAGTCTAAATTTTTCTCCTTCAAGAGCCACTAAAGAGGCTATTGTCGCTGAACCAGGCTGTGCACTGAAAACAATCGTTGGAGGATTTTCAAGACCACCTATGCCAAGTTCTCTATCAATAAGCTTTATTGGACGATCCTTCCTTGCTGTTTTCCAATTTCCTTCTCCCATATGGCTTATCAAAACAGAATCTCTTTTGAAGTCCATTGCATACATTTCTGCAAAATGTGCGTCACCAGCCAAAATGTGCCCAGCTGCCACGAGTGTTGCTGCACACACGTCACCTTCTGCTCCGTACCCGTACCCTTCGGCCATAAGATCGGAAGCAGCCATAAGTGGGAGCTGCTTGAATCTTTTGTCATCTGCGACAGTCTGGAAATATATGCTAAATGCTTCGTAACCTTTTATTTCCAGAAATTTCCTTATTGCAATTTCAAATCTTGCTGCGTATCTATGATCCTCTTTCTTTAACTTTGGATCTACTTGAAATTGCTCATTTTGCTTTTTAATGAGCTCATCGATCTCTTTTTCAGTTACTTTCTCGAACAGTGAGTAAATAGAACCCAAACTTTCGTGGACGATTTGAGGCCCTATCTTTCTCAAAAATGCGGACGAGTCTACCGTTATATCACCCATGCTGGGCATTTGTCCAAATACAGCAACTTTCATTTGCTTGAGTTTTTTGGTAGTCTGTGCCGCTTTTGCCCAATCGAGGAAAAATGATTTGAACGTTTCGGATTTCCAGTCGTCCGATATGACTTCAAAACTCACACCAGCCCTCAACATTGCGTTTGCATTATCCTGAGCACCATGAACACCTTGATTGTATGTCAGATCCCCCATGTCCCAATTATATGTAACTGTTGGAACAGGTTGAATGTTCGCAAGAAGGAGCGGCAAGTGATTTTCCTGCAATGCCCTTACAAGTCTCATTCCAGGGCTATAGGTAAGCATGACAATCATTATGCCGTCGACATCCGAATTGTTGAATTCTCTGACACGTTTTTCTATGTCTTCACGCACACGAGCAGGTGAGTTGAAAACAATATCTGCGACATCACTTAGCTGTTCTACAATTTCTTTTGCATAGTTTGCCTGTCTTTCTACAATACCCGGCAACATATCATCATAAAGCTCTTGCATAATTCCCAAAAGGCCTATTTTCGGTTTTTTCGCTTTCAGCAACACATGCCACCTCTCTTTTAAGAAAATGCGGATAATTTGGGGAAAATATTTTTTATTCTTTGGTAAGCTTCCAAATAAACCTTGTAATACTCATTGTAAATTTTATGATTTTCTTTATCCACACGTATTAGCGGACGAAATTCGATCCATTCTTTTATCCTTTCGGGCTTATCAATAACTCCTGTCCCAAGGCCGGCTATAAATGCATCTCCTAAAGGTGCTTCTACATCTTTTGATAGGCGTTTCATGTTGAATCCAGTTACATCCGCAAATATCTTTACCCAAAACTCTGACCTTGCCACTCCTCCCACAATCCAGCAATCGGGATTTAATTTCATTCCAGTACCTATTGCCACTTCCATATTATGTCTTAGGGAATACGCCGCCGATTCCAACATGGCTTTGTAAATGTGGGCACGTTTGTGATAAAGACTCAATCCCAGTATGGTGCCCTTTGCATCCGGATCCCAGATGGGAGATCTTTCACCCATAAAATACGGGAGAATTATTACTCCATCACTCCCAGGAGGAATCATTTTGGCCTCCGTTTCAAGGAGGGTATAAGCAGATATCCCTGTTTTCTTTTCGACTTCTTTTTCGTAACTGCCGAATTCATCTCTAAACCATCTCGCTAACGCACCAGATGTGGCACTCCCTCCAAACGTGTAAATCATTTTATCTTCGTGGACAACGTAAGGAAAGCTAACCAAAGATGGAGTCAAATATTTACCGTCATGAACTGTCCCCCAACACATTGATGTGCCAGCCATCGCAACATGCTCTCCCTCGTTCAGTACCCCGGCACTCAATTGTGCCACGGGAGCATCGATCCCTCCGGATATAACTGGCGTTCCTTCCAGTAATCCTATCGCATCAGCATATTCTTTGCGTAATTTGCCCACCACATCTGTGGATTTCATTATCCTTTTTGGTAACTTCTCTTTTGGTATTCCTAAAATTTCACACATCTCATTCGACCATGTACGTTTGCGTATGTCGAAAACTCCACCTATGTTCCCGGCTGAACTGTAATCAGTTGCCAATTCATCAGTTAGCTTATACACAATGTAATCCTTTGGTGTGACAAATTCATAAGTGCTCTCCCATACTTTTGGCTCATGCTTCTTTATCCACATCATTTTAGTAAAACCATAGTAAGAGTCAACATAATTTCCGGTTATGCCAAATATTTTGTCCTTGGGCACATTGTTTTTCACCCACCGTGTTTCTTCTCTTGCTCTCCGATCCATCCAAATCAAGCATGGATATAAAGGCACTTTGTTCTTATCCACAGGAATTCCCGAGCCGCCATACAGCCCACTAAAAGCAATTCCAGCTACATCTTTAGCCTTTATTTTAGACTTTTCTAAGCACCTCTTTAATGTCTTAACAACTGCACTAAGCCATACATCAGGCCATTGCTCAGCCCATGAGTGTTTGGAAGTCAGAACGTCGTACTCCTGAAAACTATCGGATACAAAGGTGCCTCTTTCGTCAACGATCACAGACTTAGTCCCTTGAGTTCCTATGTCTGTACCTATTAAATACATTGAACCGCTCCTTTTTGTATAGATTGTATAGAAAATTTATTTTGTTTGCCCGTAATGTTTATGGTGAAACTCGTACAGTCTAAAGATTTCGTCTTCATTCAATGCTTGAGGCTTTCCCATTGTTCTTGCAAAATACGCTATTTTAGCTACTTCTTCAAGAAATATTGCTTTCCTGAGAGTTTCGCTTATATCTTTACCAACAACCAAAACACCATGGTGATTCAAAAGAACTGCACCTGCCTTATTCATTACCGCTAACGCAGCTTCACCAATAGCTTCTGTGCCTACAGCTGCGTATTTCGTAACGGGTATTTCAATCCCAAAAACGTCGGCTTGAGCAGTACTATAAACAGGCAACGATTCTCCTAAAATGGCAAAAGATGAAGCATATGGAGAATGTGTATGAATAACACATCCAATGTCAGCTCTGTGTCGATAAATGTACAAATGAGTCGCAGTGTCTACAGAGGGTCTTTTATTTCCTTCGACTATGTCTCCTTTCATGTTAACAGCAACAAAATCATTCGGAGTTAATTCGTCGTATGGAATACCTGACGGCTTTATAAGAATATGCTCATTAATCTTTACACTCACGTTTCCACTCGTGTACTCTACTAAATTGTATTTCTCGAGCATAATATGTGCGTGATAAAGTTCTTTTCTGAGACCTTCGTACATATTTTTTCCTCTTTTCATTATTCATTATTTGAATAAGCCATCTTTAACCTTTAATAACTCTAATCGATACCGGTATCGTTACCGACAATTATTTGTATCATTTTATCTCTAAAATTGCAAATCCGTTTTTGGGTATTTTGAGATGATTTTAACCATTCTTAATCTTTTATAAGCCTTTTCCTCGCTAATTCTTAAAATATCTCAAAATTCCTTCATTTTACGCTTTTGCATAGTATGAAAAACTTTGCCACTCTATAACTCGTGTTCTTTTTCGATTATCACTTCTTGATTCCTTGTTGCAGGAATTAACGAACAAGACCGATCTGCATAATTTGAGATTTCAACCGAAAAATATCATAAATATTCTTCGATCATAATCGAAATTTATACAGGTAAGCTATACTACATGATAGGTAGGATGTTAGAAAAGCAATTAAATCGTTACTTTTTTATGTGGGCTCTGGTTGTAAAAAATCAACATGCCTTTGATTCACCGGGGTCAGAGTTTTTGATCCACCTCAGTAATCTTACTGTAACTTATACAAAGAAGAGTGAAAAAATCTTGTACAGCATGATGGATCCTATGATAAGAGGCGTCGTTTGGAAATGACTTTTTTAGTTCTCTATTTGGAATGGGAATGATGCTTTGCAAATGAATTCTCATTTTGTCGATATCGCTTTTTCTATTAAATATCCTTCTAAAACAGCGTACAGCATGGTCAACACAACCGTGATTAAGATAAAAGGCCAGCCTAAGAATCCCGCAGCGTATGGAATCCATGGTGTTTTAATAGCAAATGCCCCTATCATAGCTCCAACAACGGCAACTCTTGCACCTTTTCTCAAAAAAGTTCTATATAGCGGAAAAAGAATCCATAATGGTCCCACAATTAAAGTACCAAAAAGGGTACCAAGAACCACACCTTTGAATCCGCTTTCTTTTCCCATAACACGCTGAACGGTTTTGGGAGACAAAAAGATGGATAAAAAACTTGAGAATAGTACGACACACACAAAAATTGGTAACATTTTAACCAACAACCATATTCCTTCTTTAAAGGCAAAAAAAGTTTTGTCAGGAAAAACGAAGAGAAGAACGACGTAGAGTAAGCCGACACTTACCTCAAACCAATACTTTCCCAATATATTCTTCATAATGCAATTCCCCCAAGAATCCAGCCTGTGAGTATGCCTATGATGATAGCTCCCATAAAAGCAAGAGCATTTCTTATCAACGTAAAGTGCCTGCCAAAAATGGAGATCTCATACGGAATCGTCACAAATCCAACCATAACCCAACTGTTCAGAAATATTGCCGTGGCAGTGATCGTTGCACCCTTTCTCAAAAGTAAAGCACCCATAGGATACGCTGATGAAACCGGACCCATAACTATTGTTCCAAAAATAGCTGAACTTAAAATGGAAAGAAATTCATTTCCCTTTCCAACGAAAGTCATTACGACACTTTTCGGGACGAATCGATCAAATAAACCTATGAGAAGAAATATTGAAATAAGCATGGGAAGCTGCTTAAAAAACTGCACTCCACTTTTTCTCACAGCTTGTTTTCCACCCTTTTTGTTCTTTTTGAAAGCATACACATAGCTTAAAATCACGATCACCCCGTAAATCGCAGCTCCCCAGAGATTCATACGTTAAATTCCCACTTTCTTTTCTAATTTCGCCACACGCGATTTTAGATCAGCAATCTGTCTGCGAAGGTCGACATTCTCCTTTTTCAATCTGTCAATTTCGCTTTCTTCTCCGCTTTTTTCTTCGTGTTCCTCACTCTCTTTTTTTCCTTCTTCAACGGTTATCTTAGATTGAAGAAATTCTTCGAGCACATCTTTCACTTTCCCGTAAGCCCCCGTGACAGTTTTTATTCCGTAATCTTCAAAGTATTGTTGGGCTCTGGGACCCATGCCACCTGTGATGATTACATCAACACCTTGCGTCTTCATGTAAGATGGCAGTTCTCCCGGATTATGTCCTTCAGCCATCGCATTTGGAATAGATTCAACACCTTTAACCTTGTTTCCTTCCACACTTACTATCACATAATAAGGACAATGCCCAAAGTGATAGCTTAAAACACTTTCCAAACCGTTTTGCTCGTCTGAAGTGAAGCAAATTTTCATGACAAATTCCTCCTTCTCAAAACCTTCAATTTTTTTGCCGAAGCAAACCGTTTATTTTAGATACTAAATTCTCCATAACTTTCAAATTATCTTTAGCGTTGCTTACCCATCTTTTCAAGAATTCGACACCTCCATCTGTTATGAAATAAATTCTTTTCGATGGACCAGATTCTTCATTTTTCCATTTCGATGAGATTAATCCACCACTTTCCATATCACGAAGCAACCTGTATGCAATGCTATAAGGAACGAAGTGAGGATTTATTCCCAAATTTTCCAATTCCTCAACGAGCGAATAGCCATGGGAAGGATTTTTCAGTAACAAATACAGAAAAGCGACCGTCAACACATTTCCGGATTTAAAGCCAAATTTCGCACATCTTTTGCCTTTCATATTGATCACCTAAGGTATTATATACATATATATACATTTTGTCAATAGAATAAAAGAATAAACTTGATTTTTGAAAGTGATATACTCAACTGGGTACTAAAATGGAAGTTGAGTGATAAAGAAAGCATCGTGATATCCCGAACATCACAAAAGAGCGAAAGACAAGAAGAAGGGGAAGATTATGATCACAAACAACTACACCACAAATAAGTCTCTCTTTTCAATGTATCAAAGTTCGAGAGAGAATGTTAAGTTTTCTGTAAAAGACTCAAAAGAACACAGTACGATAGAGTTTATGAGTCCTAAGCTTTCTGGTGATCCACAAGTTGATCGCGCACGGGCACTTCTCTTCAAATCCAAATCACCAAAAGGAGCGATCATTTTCATTCACGGAACAGGCCAAAAAAATTTCGAACCTCTTCAGTATTATCCTAAATTTTTCTTAAAAAACGGATACACCGTTATGATGCCTGTTTTACCTTATCATTTTGAAAGAACACCAAAAGCGAAAAAAAGCGGGATAGCTTTCATAAAAGGCAGCGATGTTGAACTTGCTAAACGCTTCGATCAGGCTGTCACCGATATTCTAACTTGCGTGGATTATCTTGAAAAAATCGAATTCGAAAAGGTTAACATCATGGGATTCAGTTTCGGCGGAATGATCTCAACGATCGCAATGGCAATAGATAAGCGGATTGAAAAGGGTGTTTTCGTCGTAACTGGCGGAAATTATGAGTACATAACGTGGAAAAGCATAGCCACGAAGATCTTGCGTGTATCTTACGAGGAAAACAAAGCTTGTAATCCACATGAATGTGCCTTAAAACATATTATTTTTGATAATGTGGCGAAAAACTTTAAATCACTTGAAGACTTAAAAAAGATGCCAGTATGTTTCACATATGATCCCTCAACGTTCGCACGTCTTATTCCACCAAGGAAAATTCTTTTCTTTAAGGCCGCCTTCGACCTTTTTATACCAAACAGATCCTCTGATGATCTTTGGAAGCGACTTGGAAAACCCCGAAGATATGTTTTGCCTTCAGGTCATCTCAGCGCTCATCTCATCTTCAAGAAATTCATCGCTCGAAAGAGTTTGGAATTTTTCAACTGAACGACCGAAAAGAAGAGTCAAGACTATCAACCAAGATGAAAAAGGCACTATCTTAGGAAATACCCTAATTAGAATGAATACTATCGCAATTAAACCGGATATAGTCCCATCGATTCGAGTATGTTTGGTGATTTTTTGGTATTCAGAAGGATAAGTGGTATATAATAGTTTGTTTAACGAACAAATCGAAAGGATGTGTGTAAAGTGAAAATACTGTTCAAAGGCGCAAAGGTTTTTCCAATTTCATCTGAACCATTCGTAGGCGACGTGTCAGTGGAAGATGGAAAAATAAAGGAAGTAGGAGAGAATTTAGTTTTCGATGCAGATCAAGTTATCGATCTTAAAGGGAAATTCCTTTTTCCAGGTTTTGTGGATGCGCACTCACATCTTGGCCTTTACGAAGAGGGCGTTGGTTCCTTTTATGCTTCTGACGGTAATGAAATGACAGATCCAGTTACACCTGATGTTAGAGCTATAGATGCGTTCAATCCACAAGATCCAGCAATTAAAAGGGCGCTTCATGGTGGAATTACAACTGTCATGATCTTGCCGGGAAGTGCAAACCCAATAGGTGGTCAAGGTGCCATTTTGAAACTCAATCCCTCAATTGTTGACAAAATGATCATCAGAGAACCTGCAGGATTAAAAATGGCCTTTGGAGAAAATCCCAAAAGAGTCTATGGAGAGCAAAAGAAAGCACCTTCAACACGACTGGGTGTTGCTGCTGTGGTGAGAAACTACTTCTTGAAGGTTCAAGATTACATGGCAGAAAAGGAACTCGCCAAGAAAGAGGGGAAACCTTTTACCAAGAGAAATTCAAAATATGAAATAGGAGAAATGGTACTGAAAGGTGAAATTCCGGCAAGAATTCATGCACACAGAGCAGATGATATCCTAACCGCTATGAGGATCGCTGAAGAGTTCAATTTTAAGTTCGTAATTGAGCATGGAACAGAAGGATACAAGATCGTGGAAATTTTAAAAGAAAAGAAAATTCCTGTAGTTGCTGGACCACTTTTAACTTTCAGAACGAAATACGAACTCAAGGATATGACAATGAAAGCTTTGAAAATCTTGAACGAAAATGGGATACTGGCTTCTTTGATGTGCGATCACCCGGTCATTCCACTCGAATACTCTTCCATTCAGGCAGCAGCCGGTTTAAGATATGGATCAAAAGAAGATGACCTTCTCAAAATGATCACGATCAATCCTGCAAAGATCATCGGAATGGACGAACGAATAGGTACAATAGAAAAAGGAAAGGATGCTGATCTGGCTGTATGGAGTGGGCATCCATTTGATATGTCCTCAAAAGTAGAATCTATCTACATAGAAGGCAAAAAAATATCACTTGACTAATTTCAAAAAGGGCGCTTGTCAGTGTGCGCCCTTTTTAAACGAGAGAAGAAAAGCCCGTCGTTCGCTCAGCCCTTGAAAGTGCTCTTTTGAAAAGCTTTAAGCCAATGATCAAAGAGCAAATTGCAAAAGCAGAAAGTACTATCACGTCGATCATCACGTTCTTGTTGGAAAAACTTGCTCCGTTGATCGCTATTCGTCTTACAGCATCAAATGCGTAGGATTGCGGAAGCATGTACGATACCCATCTGACGCTTTCAGGAAAAAGAGAAATGGGGTAATATAATCCAGAGAAAAGTTGAGTGAGAACACCCAACGTCCATGTGAAAGGCTCTCTTCCTTGCTTTACTTCTAAAAAGAAGAAATTGGATGCTCCGATCAAGCCTGCTCCAAATGAAAAACACGTCAGCAACAAATACACTATCGTCAAATTTATGAAAGAGTAAGGAAAAATTAAATCAACTTTGACGATGAATATGAAGGTGAAAATAAAAAGAAGCATTGTCATGGTCTTCAGCAGAAAATTCCAAAGCATTTCACCATAGATGTAAGTTTGAACACCATCTGAGAGCGTGGCGTATATTTCGAGTCTCTTCTCCCAGAATGCGGCAGACAAGGATTTGAAAGGTGTTAGAAGAAAAGCCTGAGAGCTCTGGAAAAAAATGACGCCAAAGACCACGTAAGACACGTAATTCCCTCCAAATTCTTTGAAGCTGTCCGACGAAAATCCCTGAATGAAATAGGCGATGAAGAACCACACAAAAACGGTCACGTATCCCTTTATGATCTCAAGCACGAGATTTGAAGGATAATATTTTAAGGCTTTGAATTCGATCCACGCAAAAGAGAATATCGCCCTTAGCTCATTCATCTATACGGTCACCTTTTTGAAGATATCATTTAGCGTTAATCTTTTGGTTTTTATATCCATTATTTTTCCATATTTTTTTACCGATTCGATGATCGCAGAAATTCTTAGGTCAACATCTTCAACATGAAAATTGAGTTGAAATTCTTCACCAACACGTATTATTTCCACTTTCCACATTTCTTCTAATCTCTTCACATCCAACGCATTGAATTTCCCGATAATGGTGATCTCTTCACCATCTGCAAAAGTGTTTCTCAATTCTTCAACACTTCCAACGGCTTTCACTTTTCCGTTATCTATGATCATCACTCTATCGCATATTTCTTCAGCTTCTTCGATGAGATGGGTAGTCATGAAAAAAGTTATTCCAAATCTGTTTCTCAAATCAACTATGAAATTTCTTATCATCTTAGCCGCTTCCATATCGAGCTTCACTGTCGGCTCATCTAAAAAAACAAGATCGTGTTTTACAAGTAAAGCTCTTGCTATTGCCAATCTTTGACGAGTTCCAGCAGATATTTCCATCGCCCATGTGTCTTCAAATTTGGCAAGCTCGAGAGCTTCCATAACTTCATCTATGGACTTGTCCACCTCTTTCGAAGGTATTCCATAAACAGTTGCCCAAAAGAGCAGATTTTGTCTCACCGTTAAAACCGGATCTACACCTACGTCCGCCGTAGGTGCAACTAATGAGACACTCGCCCTTATCTTATTAGCTTCTTTCATCACATCATAGCCCAGCACTTCTCCTTTTGCCACATCGGGTATCAAGAGCCCTGCCATTACCTTTATCAGCGTTGTCTTTCCGGCACCATTTCTACCGAGAAGGCCAAAAATTTCTCCCTTTTCGACATGCACATCTATACCATGAAGCACTTCCATTCTTTTCTTTCTCTTTCCGTAGGACTTTCTAATCCCTACCAAATTTATCACTGCCATCTTGTCAATGTCCCTTCTTTTCTTGCCTTTTGTATCCCCAAATAATAAAGGTAAAACCCAAGTGGAAACAAAACAGCGCTCAACAAGGCTAAGGCTAAAGTATCAACAACAATAGGCGAAAAATTCAAAACGTACTGCAAAAGCAGAACCGGTTGAGTCAAAGACGCACCTGGTAATAGCGCCCTCCTAAAAAGGTCAAGCGCGTACGTGTGTGGAATAAAAGAAGCCAAAATTTGAAGGTATTGTGGAAGTACATTAACTGGATAATAATATCCTCCCACGAGTGCTATTACGACATCTTGTAGTATGAAACTTACAGGTTCCGTCCCTCTTTTGAAATTCAAAAGATAGAATGACGACGCACTTATCATTCCTATTCCAAAGGTGGAAAGTCCTATGAGCACAACTCCTAAGATCACATAAAGTGGTACTCTGAAAGTGAAGCTTGCACCAAAAAAGAACCATCCGAAAAGAAACGCAAGACCAACTCTCGGGTAGTCATCTATAACTGATCTGAACATTATCCCGATCACTGGTGTAAAATAAGAAAGCGGGCTTAACATATAAAGATCCATCGTACCATTCCAATATATCCTTGCGACTCTCGGAAAGGGATCCCCAAGATTAGTATAAGATATGTAATAAATTGAAAGACCTATCACAACAAAGGAAACGTAATTCGTTCCATAAGCTCCCATCAGATGGTGACCCACAAGAAGAGATATAAGGAAAAAGATGGATGTATTTATGAAAACATCTATTATCCATGTCCAGATGTTCACCCTGTATGATGCCCATATTACCATCTCCCTTTTCGAAAAGGCCCATACAGCCCTTAACTCATTCACGAAATCATTCATCTCTCACGATCCTTACATAGGCATCTGAAATGTTTGGTGAACTCCTCGTAATATTATGAATAACAGCATTTTTAGACAAAAGGAACGTTATAAAGTCGTTTAAACTACCTTTCAATAAAAAGCGCAATTTGATCCTTTTATCTGCAACCGAAAAAGCATCAATGATTTCAACCATTTCATCCAAATTGAAAGCGCTTATGTTAGAAAGTTCAGCTTGGTAGATCCGACTTGTTGAGAATTCTCTCAAAAGAGTTTCAGGCTTAGAGATGCTCAAAGATTTTCCATTCTTTATGATCATAATACGATCGGCATAGCCTTCGAGTTCCTTTGGATCATGAGATGAAAAGATAACCGTGCGATTCTTCTTACGCTTCAAGATGAAATCCCAGAGTCTTTTTCTTGCAAATGGATCGAGAGACGTTGTCGGCTCGTCTAAATAAATTATAGGGCGATCTGCTATAAGTCCACGGGCAATGGTCAACATTTGCCTCATTCCAGCGCTCAGCTGTGGAATTGTTTTTTCCACATATTCATCCATTCCAAGTGACATTATCACTTCATCGATCAGTTTTTTTGATGTTTTTCTTGGGATTTTGAGAAGATCAGCATAAAAGAGCAGATTTTCATACACCGTGAGTTGCCATTCGAGCCCCATCCATCCGGATGTCGAAACGTATGCTATTTTGTCTTTTACTTTTTCATGATGGTCTATTAAATCAAAATTTAGAATTTTCGCATTTCCAGACGTGGGATAAAGCAGGCCACTGAGAAGCTTTATGAGAGTTGTCTTTCCAGCACCATTCGGACCAACTATCCCGAAAAATTCTCCCATTTCAACAGAAAAAGAAAGAGCATTCACAGCAACGACTGTTCTCATTTTTTGAGCTCTGAGTTTGAAAATGTTCTTAGCCCACAAGCCCGGCCCTTGTTCTTTCATTCCGCGTACATACGCTTTTACGCTATTTGGTACCGTTTTGTAGATCTTTGTAAGAGAGGTTGCTACAATAGCGTGCAAAAAAATCACCTCATCATAAATGATGATGGGTAGAACGCAAACTGACAGTCAAATTGCACGTATACGAAAAAAGTTAGCAACACAAATTATATCACAAACGTGACATTAGGCATTGGCATTTCTTTAGTAATTAATCCTATTTTCTCTACTTTAGGCAATGGGGGAAAATTCTTCTGTCTGTGATAACTTTTCTAAACTCTTTCCTTTAGACTCTGGCAGAACAAGTGTCGTAACTATTCCTAAAAAGGCGAAGACAGACACGACAATGAATGTTCCATTTATCCCAATAAAACTGTTCATTATCGGAAACAGCAAAACACCGAGAAAAGCCCCAAACTTCGCTATGCCAGATGAAAAGCCGTGCCCAGTAGCCCTGTATCGAGTTGGAAAGAGCTCAGATGGTATTACAAAGGTGGTCGTGTTTGGCCCGAATTCTGTAAAGAAGTAGCTTACACCATACAGTGCAAGGAAGAGTGGAAAATTCTTTACAATTTCCGGAATGAGACCCGTAAGCAAAAAAGCTATTCCCATGACCATAAATCCTATGAGTTGTATGGTTTTTCTGCCGATTTTGTCCATGAAAAGTATAGCCAAAATGTATCCTGGAAGTGCAAATACAGTAAAGATTAAAAAGCTACTTAATATCTTGGTTTCTAAAGTCATATGTGGAGATATGGAATTTATGATCATCGGCGTCGATATGGTGTTTCCGTAATAAGCGTAATCCATTAAAAACCAGCTACCTGCGGTTCCAAAAAGTGTGATCATATAGTGCTTATTCTTAAAAAAGTCCTTCAAGCTCGCTTTCTTAGCAAATTGAGGTTTAACAACGGATACAGCTTTTACATCTGTACCTCTAAAATCCTTGACAGCTCGAGCAGCAGCTTTTACATCGCCCAAAACTTGAGCGGTGTAGCGAGGGGACTCTGGAATTTTTCTCCTCAAATATATTACCATCATAGATGGAATCGCTCCCAATCCCAGCATGAGGCGCCACGACAGATCGATAGGTAAAGATGTTGATATCAACAGCAAGGCAACGAGTGGTCCAACAATGAGTCCCAAAGCTTGCATAGAAAAGACAAGTCCAACGAGTTTTCCACGATCTTTTCGGTTGGAATATTCGCTCATTATGACTGCACTAACTGGATAGTCGCCACCTATACCAATACCAAGTAAGAATCTTGACAAGATCAGCCATCCAAAGTTTGGAGAAACTGCAGATAGCAAAGCTCCGATCGTCATTATTACAGCTTCAACGCCATAAACTTTTTTCCTTCCGAATTTATCTGCAATCCTTCCAAAAATGAATGCTCCAATGAACGCAGAGATCAAAGAAGTACTTCCGACAATACCAGTTTGTGTACTGCTAAGATGCCATATAGGAGCAACAACGGATAAAACAATCCCTATTATGAAAAGATCGTACGCGTCTGTGAAAAATCCCATACCTGACACGAACATGGCTTTGAAGTGATGTTTGTCCAATTTGACTTCATCGAGGTAATTTTCCAAACTTTCCATTATCTCGCCTCCCGCAGGATATGATCTAATAGAAAGTTTGCCCCAGTTTTATCAAGTTTGCCAAAGCTTGTAGTTTTGTTTTCCTTATCTTTACCGCACCATTTGCAACATTTATCCGTTTAACTCTCCAATATCCCATGTTTTGTAAGAAAATGCGTTGATCTTCCAATTTACTTGATCCAGTGAAAAAACCGTTGGGCCTATGTCTGTGTGAATACTTATCGTTTCATTCACAATCGTAATTCTTGTTCCATCAAAGCATTTTTGTCTGACTACTATTCTCGATTTTTTCTCATTTTCGCCGATGCGTAAAGAGGCTTTCAAAACTTTGAGTTCATTAGTGAGTTTTTTTATTTTTTCCAGTACCTCTTTTTTCCTTTCTTCCAAATGACTTGTGAACCTCAGCAATTTTCCCTTTTGAGATCTGTCAGAAGAATCTTTTAAGGTGATGAACATTTTGTTGATCAAGGCCGAAATCTCCCCAAGTTTTGCCATGTACATCTGCAAGTTGATTTCTATTTCTTCCAATTTTCTGGAGAATTCAAAATCAACACCGGCTGACACGTGTGTTGGAACTTTTGACAAGCTTCCAATCACATTTGCTATGACGTTACCAGAGGCTTTCACACTTCCACCGGTTATCCAACCTTTTCCATTTACCACCAGGTTCCCTTTTGAAATTACCCGTGAATTCATGATGTACTCGTCCACGCTAACGTCACCGTATGATATCACAAGCGCCTCATTTAAAAATTTTGCTTTGAAATTCTTATGTGATACTATTTTTCCCTTTGATCTGCCAAACACTCCTCCTTTAACGATGATCGAACCAGAAGCTTCTATCTCAGCTTCTCCAACTATACCGTCTACGATAACGTCTTTTCCCGCTTTAATTTTGAAATTCTCTTCCACGTTGCCCTTTATCCATACTGTTCCAAGGAAATCAATGTTTCCAACACCATAATCCAAATTGCCATTAACAACGTAGATCTCTCTCACGTTGATCTTTCTGTCCTCCGAAAGCCAAGGCTGTCCAGCAACACAAGAAATGATCGAATTTCCATCTTCAGAAAGTTCTACATTTTCACCAACAAACTCTTTCATATTGATATCTTTTGGTTCCTTAGAGGGTATTTCTTTTCCGAAGACATCATAACCACATTCTCCTTTTTCCGATGGAATTTTTACTGCGAGAGTCTCCCGCTCATTGCAGTATGCAATTTCATACATAGAAGCGTAATCAATCTTGTCGTTTTTGGTCACTTCTTTTATCTTAACGCCACTCGGCGGGAAAAGTAACTTCAATTGGGCATCTTTGGATTTTGTAGGCTCCGTTCCCTCAGCGATCAAAATGGGTTTGAGCGTGATCTGTTTTTCAACAGCTTCTTTTATGGTTTCTTCTTTGATCCCGTATTTCACACTTTCGTTTTCCACCGCTTGCAAGATCTCATCAATCGATGGCATTTCTCGCTCAAGACCCGGAAAAATAGTCATATAAGCTTTCTTTCCATCGGAAGATACGTTGATCACCACTCGAGGTTCTGAATACTCTTCGAGTATTTTTTCATAAGCTTCGTTATTGACTTCAGATGACTTTGTTTCACTTTTCATCAAGTTTTCAAGATCCTCAAAACTCATATCTTCACTTGCTTCGTCCAGATCGGATATCCTGACCTTAACCATGGATTTTCCGTCTTCCACCTTTGCCGAACGATCCATAACATTGACAAAAACTCGATCGTACCACGTCGGACCGTATTCTTTCTGTAAAAAAGAGATTAACTCCTCCATGTTATGAAAAAACATTTCCTTCAACTTGAGCATCCCCTCTCAATTTGTATATGATGCTATTATAATAGCATCATAATCACATTGTTCGCGATCTCTTTTCTGCTGACTTCATTACCAGTTCTCGGTTATCATCTCGAACAAGGTATGCCACACAAGCGTGCTTCGCTTCTGAAGAGAAAAAATCCACCTCTAAGAGTGGTATCATAAAATACAACGATGAATTTTTAGGAGGTGGAATCATGAAAAAAACTTTGTTATTTCTCTTTTTTATAGCAATTGTTTCTTCGATCATCTTTGCTAATTATGCAGCTGTTGGTGCTGGTAAGATCGCGGCGGATTTTGGGGCAAAAACGGTTGTAATAATTCATTACCATCGTTTCGACGGTAATTATAATGGTTGGAATCTTTGGATATGGCCAACAAAACCGGTAGGGAAAAACGGTTCAGCTTACCAATTCCGATATCATGATGCTTACGGACCTTACGCTGTCGTGAAATTCAATGAAAAATACACGCAGGTTGGTTTCATCGTAAGACTTGACAATTGGAAGGCTAAAGATGTTTCTGTTGATAGATTCATAAACATTCCTTCATCTGGTGTGGCAGAAATATGGGTGTTAGAGGGCCAGAACAAATATTGGACAGATGTTAAAAATGTCAACACTTCACCAAGGATTATGGCTGCTTTTCTTAACAAGTTGAACGTCATAGATGCTTATTTGACCAAAAACATCAACGTCAAAAATTGGAAAAAAGAAGTGAAGTTCATGCTGAATGGGAAAAGTTGGCGCATTTCAGAAGTTACCCCTGCAATAGCTGGAGAAGCCTTAAACACGAATTACATCCAAATTGTATTTGCCACGCCCCTCAATACATATCAAGTCGCAGACTCAATGATTCTAAAGATAAAGGGCTTTCTGCCTCAAACCGTTTATGCCTACAAATCTCTAAACGCCACACCATTCAATTATAACGGGCAACTTGGTGCAATTTACTCGCCAACAGAAACAACTTTTAGGGTTTGGTCTCCCGTTTCCAAAAGTGCAGAGCTCTTGCTTTTCAAAAGTCCAGATACAAATATAGCTTATGCGACGTATAAAATGACAAGAAATTCTGCAGGTGTATGGACCGTCAAAGTTCCCGGCAATCTCAACGGAGTGTATTATCTTTACAAATTTTATTCTTACGGAAAATACCGTGAAGCTTTGGATATTTACTCACATGCTGCAAATGCTTCCAATACTAAGTCTATGGTTGTCAATCTTTTAAAAACGAATCCCGTTGGTTGGAGCACAACATCTTCACCGCTCCTGAAGTGTAGAACAGACGCTATAGTGTATGAAACAAGCGTCAGAGACTTCACAGCCGCCACCTCATCGGACGTGCCAGCAGCATATCGTGGCAAATATCTTGGATTTAGCGTGCCCGACACCAATTACAACGGTATTCCAACAGGAATATCTCATTTAAAATCATTTGGTATAACCGACGTTCAGCTCTTACCAATCGAGGATTTCTGGAATGTCCCACTTAATGCATACAATTGGGGATATGTTCCTTACCTTTACATGGTACCAGAAGCCCAATATTCAACAGATCCTTCAAATCCTGCCACGACGATATATCAAGTTAAAAGAATGATCGAATCTCTTCACAAAGCAGGAATAGGCGTGATTCTTGATATATCTTTTAGCCACACTTCTAGCGTTGGAAAAGGGTCCGCATTTGATCAGACAGTTCCCTATTATTACTATCGTGTTGATAAAGCAGGTCAGTATTTGAATCAATCAGGTGTTGGAAATACACTTGAAACCGGCAATTATATGATGAAAAAGTACGTCATCGACACGCTTAAATATTGGGTTGAAGAGTACCATGTTAACGGCTTCAGACTTGATCAACTTGCCCTTTTAAATGCAGATACTGTAAAAGCTTTTGTCAAAGAACTTACATCCATAGATCCTCATATACTTCTCTATGGTGAACCGTGGGGACAGTATTTCACGTATGGCGATCAAGGAAAAATGAATATCGGCTTCTTTAACTCATACCTTTACAACGCGATCAACGGCGCTTACCATCTTTCATCAAACGGATTCTCAACTGGAGCACAGGGTAAAAATATCTTGATTGAACGCGGAGTGGTCGGTGAAACAAATTACAATAAATTGATCACCAGCTTTGCCTTTCGGCCTGATCAAAGCATCAATTACGTCTCATCTCACGATGGATATACACTTTGGGATAGAATAAACGGATTGAAAAAAAATTGGACGATCGCACAAAAACTGAATGCACAGAAGCTTTCTTTGGCCATAATCCTGACATCACAAGGAATACCTTTCTTATACGGTGGCACGGAGTTTGCGCGAACTAAGTATGGAAACGCAAACAGCTACAACGCACCTGATAAGATCAACGAACTCAAATGGTCGAGACTTGAACGATTCAATAGCCTAAACGAATATGTAAAAGGTTTGATCATTCTTCGAAAGAAACATCCAGCATTCAGGATGGACTCCGTCAAGTTAATAAAGAAGCATTTAAAATTTTTTTCTACCCAATTTAAACAGGTGAATAAGTATTTGAGATTTCCACTACCCTTTGTCGCTTACGAAATAATTGCTAATGCCAACAATGATCAATGGAAGAACATAATAGTGATATACAACGGGGCAACAGAAGCGGTGAATTTCAAACTTCCAAAAGGAGAATGGAACATCGTGGTAAATGGACAATCTGCTGGAGTTAACACTCTGAAAATTGTTTCGGGGCGCTTGGAAATTTCACCAACATCTGCTTACGTTCTATATCAACAAAATGATAAGCCTTAAAGTGTGTACAAGTAGCAAAATTAACTCGACTTTCTGCAAATATGTGATTAATGTCACAAAAATTTATGCCTAAAACCTATAAGATAGGCAGTAGAACGACTCAAAGGAGGTAATTGGCATGTTTTGTTATCAATGCGAAGAAGCTCTAAACAATAAGGGCTGCACTAAAATAGGGGTTTGTGGAAAGAAAGACGATGTTGCGATGCTTCAAGATCTCTTCATTTACGTTCTCAAAGGCATCTCGTTTTGGACTGTGAAGGCAAGAACATTAGGAATAAAAGACGAATCAATCGACATGGTTATTGTTAAAGGTCTTTTTGCAACAGTAACCAATGTCAACTTTGATGCGAATAGATTTGTTGAATACATAAACGATGCCATTGAGAAGAAAGAAAAAATAAAAAACAAATTTCTCGAAGCATATGAAGAAAGATATTCTAAAAAATTTGATGAAAAGGTTCCAGATTGTGCCCTTTGGAATAGCCCGGGAGAAAAAGAAGAACTCCTCCGCAAAGCCAAAGAAGTTGGAATCATGTCAGACAAGGATCTGAATGAAGACGTCAGATCTCTCAGAGAATTTCTCATAATAAGTTTAAAAGGAATGGCAGCTTATTTAGATCATGCATACATCCTTGATTTCAAAAACGAGAAATTCTTTTCATTCATGGAAGAAGCTCTTGCCTCTACCATCGAGGCAAGCAGTGTTGATAAAATGTTTGATTATATTATTCAAACCGGAAAGATCGGTCTGGAAGTTATGGAGCTCCTTGACAGAGCAAACACTTCTCACTATGGTGATCCAGAACCAACGATGGTCAACATAGGAGTAAAAGAAGGCCCAGCAATTCTTATAAGCGGGCACGATCTCAGAGATCTCGAAGAGCTTCTTGATCAAACGCAAGGCACTGGTATAAACGTCTACACCCATGGCGAAATGCTCCCAGCTAATGCTTACCCGTTCTTCAAGAAATATCCAAATCTTGTTGGAAACTATGGCGGTTCCTGGTGGAGACAAAACAAGGAATTCGAAAAATTCAATGGCCCTATACTCATGACAACAAATTGTTTGACTCCACCATCCGAAAGCTACAAAGATCGCGTTTTCACAACTGGATTAGTGGGCTGGCCAGGAGTTACTCACATCGAGGACAGAAAAAATGGGGAGCCCAAAGATTTTTCCCCAGTGATAAAGAAAGCTTTAGAAATAGGAAAATCTCCAGAAAAGCTCGAAAGTGGAACTATACCAATAGGATTTGCAAGGAAATCAGCCCTTGACGCGGTTGACTCTATTGCCCAAAAAGTCAAGGAGGGAAAGATAAAAAGGTTTTTCCTCATGTCTGGATGTGATGGAAGATTCAATTCGCGTGATTACTATACCAAATTGGCGCTGAAGCTTCCGAAAGACAGTGTAATACTAACATCTGGATGCGCTAAATATAGATACAACAAACTGGATTTAGGAGAAATTGATGGTATTCCAAGAGTCCTAGATGCAGGGCAATGCAATGATTCATACACATGGATAGCAGTCGCTTCAAAACTTACTGAGATATTCGGTGCTGAAAGTGTGAACGATCTGCCGATTTCTTTCGATATTGCGTGGTATGAACAAAAAGCAGTCTTTATACTTAATGTGGTTCTCTCGTTGGGCATAAAAAAAATAAGGTTAGGTCCGACTCTTCCAGCTTTTGTGTCACCAAACATTCTCAAGGTCCTTGTTGACAAGTTTGAAATAAAGCCAATTGACAACGTGGAAAAAGATCTTGAAGCAATGCTTCATGGAAACTGAAAAACGAAAGGCCTTTCGGCCTTTCGTTTTCTATTCTTCTATTCAGCTCTGATACATTAATCTTTTTAAACCTTCTGCATCTTTGACAACGATTTTATTTTTTTCAACACTAATAAGGCTTAATTTAGCAAGATAGCTAAGAATTCTTTCAAAATTCTCTCTCGAAATATTTATCATGTTTGCGAGATCTTGTCTTCTCACATCCAAAATGATCGTGAATTTTTCGTCTGTTTTGACACCACTTGAATTTGAAAGATCAAGGATTAGAAAGATCACCTTACCAACAGAGTTTCCTAAAGTTAGATTCTCCATTTTTTTCGATAAAAAAGCCAGACGACGCGACATGGCCTTTACAAAATCGACAGCCACGTCGTTATTGAGTTTTATCAACTCCTCAAGCTTGTCCTTTTGAATTGAAATCAAAAAAGTGTCTTCTATTGTTTCTGCCGTGGCTGGATAATTTCTCTTCTCAAATAACAAGGATTCTGCAAACACATCTCCTTCCTCCATGATTTTTATGATAAATTCCCTTCCTGAAGGAGATATTTTTAATATCTTGACTCTTCCTTTCTTCACAATATAAATAAAAGTTCCCTTTTCAATTTCTGTGAAGATTACCGAATTTTTCTTATAAAACTCTATTCTCGAAATCCTGGAAATTTTGTCAAGTGAATCCTTGCTGAAGGACTTTAAATATCCAGTACTCTTTAGAAATTTTAAAATATCCATATCGTACAATTTTAGCACATTACCGATTCACACACACATTGAAAATGCGTCTCGCCACATCTGATATTTTCAAGACTGAATGACCCGGGATGTACGATAACAATTTGTCGTTAAATGGTTTCACCCACTTCGATGGAATACGATCGTAGCCGAGATACGTGCCAAGGATCGATCCAACGGTCGCACCATTACAGTCTGCATCCCAACCGCTTTGAACAGCTAACATGATACCTTTTTCAAAATCTCCTTCACTGTACAACAAAGCCATTGTTACAATAGCCGCATTGTTAATTACATGCACCCAAAAATAGTGTCCATATTTTCCCCTAATTTTCTTGAATGTTTCTTGCCAATCAAGGTTCATTTCGTACCACTTAATTACATCCGAAATAGCTTCATGCAATCTTGAATTTTTTGGAACATGATTCAAACCTCTGTTCACAATTTCTCGAATGTCGCTTGAAGTGAAGGTAGAAGCAAGCATTGTGGCAACAAATATTTCACCATAAATACCATTTCTATCATGTGAAAGTATCGCATCTGTGTAAGCAAATTTTGCCGCACTATTCAGATTATCTGGACAAGTCCAGCCAAAAATGTCTGCCCTGATTTGGGCACCTATCCATTCACGATATGGATTCATATACATAGCTGTGCGAGGTGGATGCATTCTGTTCACCAAATTACGATAGGCAATCCTTTCGGCGGTGAAAACTTGATAAAACGGCATGTTCTCGAGCCAATTTTCTCCCACATCATCATTTGAAAAGCTCCTCCCATATTTTTCAAGAAGCATGAGATTAAGAATAGTGAAATCAATATCGTCATCACGAGGAGCAGCATTGAAAAAGAAATTTTCTTTGAGACCTTCGGGATGTAAACTGTACTTCCTGATAAGCTCTTTGTTTGTCACTCTAAAGTAATCTGTGAGTGGATAGGTTCCGTTTTCTTCGAGAAAAGACCTTATTTTATCGCTTTCGAATCCTTCAACAGGCTTTCCTAACACACATCCCACAATTCTACCTGCGAAACCACCATGAATCCTGTTATACAACTCTGTATCACTCATTGAAAAGCTCAATGGCCTTTCAAACGAACTCTCTTCCATAATTCCTTCAAGATTTGACGGTTCTTCATATCTAAAATCTTCCCGTTTCTTAAGAGTCTGTAGAACTTCGTCAAACACGCGTTTTGCATCTTTTTCAGAAATCGCTCCTGTTTTTAAAACTTTCTCTATCTCATTCTCCGCATCATCCACAACATATCCACTTTCTTTTAACTCCACCAATTCAAATGCCAGGAGCCCTTCTAATGAGTAAAGCAAAGTTTCAAGTGCCATCTTTTTTAGTCATCTCCCATGTAAAGTACACATCTCACAAAATGATCTTTTCCCACCTTCACCATATCTGGAAGTTTTTCTTTGCATTCCGGCTTCGCAAATAAGCACCTCGGCTCAAATGGGCATCCAGTTGGCAACATCGTCAGATCTGGTACTTCCCCTCCCACA
>JALSLY010000084.1 GCA_026988035.1 Thermotogae bacterium | reverse complement strand
CGCATACATTATCGCTATCCTGTCAGATATGTAATGCGCTCCCGCTAAATCATGTGTTATGAATAGATATGAAACTCCTTCTTTCTCCTTTAAATCCAGCATCAAATTCATTATGTCCAATCTTATCGATACATCTAACATCGACGTTGGCTCATCTGCCAATATGAGTTGTGGCTTTACAGCTAACGCTCTCGCTATCCCCACCCTCTGCCGCTCTCCTCCTGAAAGTTCGTACGAATATTTGTCAATGTATTTCTCCGCCGGTGCCAATCCACATCTCTCAAGTAGTGCCTTTACCCTTCTTTCCCTCTCACTTCCCTCTACTATCTTGTGTACTTTTAATGGCCTCTCAAGTGTGTATCCCACAGTATGGAGTGGATTCAGTGATGAAAATGGGTCTTGGAATATCATCTGAATGTGCTTTCGGTAATCAAGTAGCTTCCTTCTCCCCATCTTCTTTGGCATTTCCTTCCCGTTTAAGATGATCTTTCCGGATGTCGGTTCGTACAATCTCGCTACTACCCTGGCAACTGTCGTCTTTCCAGAACCGGATTCTCCCACCAAACCTACTACTTCTCTTTCTCCTATCTCAAGGTCTACCTCGTTAACCGCATGAACTATCCTGGCGTGTGTGATGCTTCCTATTTTGAACTCTTTTACCAGTTTCTCCACCTTGACTACGCTTGTCTTTTTCAATTCTTTGGCTTTTTCAGTCTGCATCACTTTCACCCTCTTCGTCGTACAGGTGGCATGCCACTGTGTGTCCTGGCTCTACCTCTTTGAGTTTCGGTATCTCACGCTCGCATACTCCCTCTATGCGCTTTGTGCACCTTTCGTAAAAGGGACACCCATTCATTTCACGTGACAGGTCCGGCGGCCGTCCCGCTATCCCGTGTAATCTCTTCCTCTTCCCAACAAGCGGTGGAAATGAGTTCATCAACCCTTCTGTGTACGGATGTAATGGATTGTCGTAGAGTCTCTTGGATGCCGCTTTCTCGACTATGCTTCCCGCGTACATGATCGCTATGGTGTCACTTATCTCTACAAGTAATGATAAATCGTGTGTTATGAAGATTATTGAAAATCCGAATTTCTTCCTCAATCCGTCTATCTCTTGTAGTATCTTTTTTTGTACCACAACGTCCAATGCCGTCGTCGGCTCATCCATGATTATCATCTTTGGGTTGAGTGCCAGTGCAGTCGCTATCACTACCCTCTGCTTCATCCCTCCTGAGAGTTGGTGTGGATAGGCGTTCAGGTATTTCTCCGAAACGTTGACAAGCGATAAGAGCTCTTTCGCCCTTTCTTCTAAATGACCGTCGTAATCGTTCGTGTGGTAGGTTATCGCATCAATGATTTGGTCTTTGACCTTCATGACGGGATTCAACACGTTCATCGATGCTTGAAAAACTATTGAGAACTCTTTCCACCTCTCTCTCCTTAGCTCTTCTTCTTCCATCTTCAACAGGTCTTTTCCATCAAATTCTACTTTCCCTGAAAAGATCTCTCCCGGTGGCGTAAGCAGCCGCACTATCCCAAATGCAAGTGTCGACTTTCCACATCCCGATTCCCCAGCTATCCCAAGAAATTCTCCTTCTTTGAGCTCAAACGATACATCTCGTACCGCATGAACGGTCGCACTTTTTAGTTTGTAGCCGGCATTTAATCTTTCGACTTTTAGAAGCTTTCCCATCCTCACCGCTTCCTCAGTCTCGGATTGGTCAATTCGTCAACGGCAAAGTTCATCAGTGCAAATGACATCCCAAGTAGCGCTATGAGAAGTCCTGGTACTGCCATCCACTGCCATAAGCCAAAGAGTATCGCTTGGTTGTTCTGTGCCCAATACAGTATCGTCCCCCACGATACCGCAGATGAGTCTCCAAGTCCTAAAAATTCTAAGCCCGCTTCACTTAATACCGCGTATATCGACGCTCCAAAGAAGTTCGCCACTATGAGCCCTAACATGTTGGGAAAGATGTCCGCAAATATTATGTGTGTCGGCTTTTCTCCAACTACTACAGACGCTTTGACAAAATCTCGGTTCTTGAGTGTCATCATCTGTGACCGTAGTACCCGCGCTCCCCACGCCCAACCTGTTATCGATATGACAAATACTATCGTCCATATCCCTTTGATCGTTATGTACGCAGCAAGAATGATTATTAGCGGTAAACCTGGGATTACAAGAAAAATGTTCGCTATCATTACGAGTATGTCGTCTACAAGCCCTCCAAAGTATCCGGCTGTCAATCCTACAATTACAGATAATGCCGTCGCAATAAGGCCTGTTATTATCCCAACAAATAATGACAATCTCGTACCCCACACAACTCTTGAGAAAATATCCTGCCCTGTCGCCGTCGTCCCCAGTAAATGTTCCCAACTCGGTGATTGTAGTGGCGTGAATCCCATGTAGTTCGGTGAGTATGGCGCTATGTACGGCGCAAAAATCGCTACAAGAACAAAGAACAACAGTATCCCCATTCCAAATGCCGCCTTTTTGTTCTTCATGAAAACTAATATGTATTTCATCTCATTCACCCCGCGTCCGTACTCTTGGGTCGAGAAAGACATACACTATATCCGCAATGAAGTTCGCCGTTAAAACCGCAACTGTTATGAATAAAAATATCGCCTGCATCAGGGGATAATCTATGTTCAATACCGATTGGTATAAAAGATATCCAACTCCTGGATATGAAAATACTATCTCCGTCAGTAATGCACCGCTTATTATGAATCCAAGTGCCATGGCAAATCCAGTGAAACTCGGTAGGATGGCGTTCCTCGCCGCGTATTTGTATTCGATCACTCTGTCTGGTAGCCCTTTCGCTCGTGCAAATGTTACAAAGTCATCTGAAAGTACGCTTATCATGTTGTTTCGCATCGTTAGTAGCCATCCACCTGTAGCCGTTACAATTATGGTTGTCCCTGGGAGAATCGCGTAGTACAAAATGGAGCCCACCAACGCCCATCCATGTAAACTTCCTCCTGAGGAGTATGCTCCCCCAAGAGGAAACCATCCCAATTCAAATGCAAAAATGTAGTCAATTACAAGTGCAAACCAGAAGTACGGCATGCTGTTTAAAAAAAGTGAAAACGGTACAATGACACTACTCGATGCGCTGTTCCTCCTCCACGATGTCCTTATCCCTAAAATCGTTCCCAATAAAAATGCAATGACTGTCGAAACTCCAAAAAGCCCTATCGTCCATGGTATCGCTTGCGATAGTACCTGACTGACATTGGTGGGATAGAAGGTTACCGATACTCCGAAGTTGCCTACAACCATCCTCTTTAGATAATCCGCGTACTGAATGAACATGTTCTGGTGTACGTTTATGCCGAATGCTATCTCAAGCGCGTTTATCGCTTGTGGATTGAGACGCCCTCGAAATTTCGCTATCATGACTTCCGCTGGATTCCCTGGCATGAGCCTTGGAAGAATGAAATTCATCGTTAATGCCGCCCATGCTGTTATAACAAAGAATATAACCCTCTTTATTATGTAGCGCATAAGCTCACTGCCCTTTATTAAACATTTTCAATCTTTCAAAAACTTTTTGCATTACAAGACTTATCGGTTCTTCTTTCGACATAGAAAAAGTGGTAACTATTCTTAAATGATCCTTGCCTTTTATAATGACAGCGTAAGCAAATTCGCCGTAAATCCAACCATAAGTGAGCCCTGCTATTACTTTGGCATCACCTGTGACTCTCATCATCAGATCATTTTTAAGAAGTGACATGTGCCTCATATCCATAACGCCATTGTTTGATATGTCTTTGAATATATCTGGATCCATCCAATTGAAATTCGTTATCCAATCACCTGAAAGCATGTCTTTCTTCTTCAAGACGTTGATTTTGACATCCTCAAAAGTGTATTCCCCCTCTTTTTCCAAATAGACGATCTCAACATTACGACCTTCGTCTCTGAATCCCGGCATCTCTAAGACCGCGATATCCATGTAATTCTTCGACACGATCACTCCATCTCTATTTTCCAACTCAAACCAAATCTTTTTCAACCCTTGCATCTTTTTAGTTTTTAGTGTCATCTTGTGGTGGCTCACATTATTTGCTACATCGATATCTTTGGACAACAATTCCATGTCCTCAACCTTGACATGAAGCTTCATCTTTCCTGCTATTCGAGAGTGATTCGAAATCGCCAAATCCACATTCACAGTATCTCCAATGAAGTAAGAATATTTCGAAGCCCTCGGGATCAAAAGAATAGGTGTGTTGATCATCTTAAGAAGATCAAAGTGCCACTTTGCTCTTCTGTGCATGTCAAGTAAGCCATTCGCCTCCCAAAACACATCCGTGAATTCAGTTATCACATATCCCTTTATAGAATCGTGAAGCCTCATCTCTTCAATTTGATACTTCAAAGCGTTGAATTGCTCTTTCTGAGTAAGAGTGGCAAACGTCTCATAATCTTTGAAATGTCTCGAAAGCGATGAATTGATAAACCGATCCTCAACTCCCTCAGGAATGGTTTCAGAAATCTCTCTGAACGGACGATTCATACGTTTGATATCCCTTATAAAGGGCGGTAATCCCCAAACTCCAAATTCAGATACAATCAAAGCTGCTTTTCTCGTTTCTTTTGAATCACCATGGACGAAAAACGTGTTCATATCCCCGGACGCAAATCTCAAAATATCTGAATTCCATTCCTGAAGATGGTCCAAAGACCTGTAAAAATGAAAATCGTTGATGTCAGTCTCAATGTGAAAGTTTCCGTTACATGGAGAATTGTCAACGACCAACCTGTTGCCTGCTATCTTTTTCACCATTTTATACGTTTTACGAAGCCATCTTCTCTGTTCACCCTTTGACAGGTCCAATCCCCAACCCTCATTTATGAGTGTGAAAAACACAAACGACGGATGATTGTAATCTCTGTCAATGATTTCGCTTATAGTACTCTCAAACTCTTTTATAGATCTATTGCTGAATTTGTCAAAATTCGGTATCTCCTCCCAGACAAGTAACCCCATCTCATCCGCAAGTTCCAAATATCTCCTGTCAGGCACTTTTATGTGGCATCTGAGCAAATTCAATCCCATTTCTTTTGCCTTGAGAAATTCATCTTTCAAATAAGAACGTGAAGGAGTTGTGTAAAGGCTGATGGGATAAAAATCTTGATCCAGTACCCCACGAATGAAGAGTTCTCTACCATTGAGAAATATTTTGCCGTTTTGAGCCTCTATATCTCGAAATCCTATTTTTGATTCCCACGTGTCTAAAATTTCATCTTTGTTAACCAATTCGAGTCGGAGATCGTACAGCCGGGGAGATTCTGGAGACCATGGCTCTATTTCTTCCAGATCAAATTGAGTGGAGAGTTTTTCCGATTTCACATCTAAATTCTTTCTTAAAATGGCTTTATCTTCTTTCATTAAAGAGACTTTGATATTTGTCATCTTTTTGTTCTCTAAGCCTATGCGTATTTTCAATTCTTTCGCAAGATAAGAAGCATCTACTTTGACATTCTTGAAAAAGTTTTGGCCCTTTTCTTCAATATAAACATCTCTCCAGATTCCACTTGTATTTCCGTACCAATCCGGAATGCCATTTTGTTTCCCGTGAAGTATTTCGGTTGCATCTTTTCCGGCAGGATCAAAGATGTGCACTCTGAGTTCGTTTTCTTCTTTCAAAAGATTTGTGATCTCGAATGAAAACGGCGTGTATCCCCCTAAATGTGATCCCAAAAATTGATCGTTCAAATAGACTTCTGTGAAATAGTCCACCGCTTCGAAGTTCAGAAAATACCTTTTCTTCGATAAGACTTTAGTTGAGAATCTTTTTGAAAAATAAAGGTGCTTATTTTCACAATAAGAAAATTCTTCAACACATGAAGGAACGGATATTTCATCTTGAAATTCAACCTTTAAGGGATCAATTTCTGATTTCGATGAGAAATACTTCCATTTGCTATTTAAAGAAAAAATTCTTCGCAAGATACTTAACTCACACCCTTTATTGCTAAAAATTCCTTATAGCGTTCAAAGAGATTTCTGGCTGAGAGCCAAATGGAATTAGGACTCAAAAAATGTGGAAATTCAAAAGTTATCAGTTTATCCACATAGGGTTGAACCACATCTATTTTATATGCAAGTTTGCGCCAATCAATTGGAGGGAATTTGATCGGCACGTCTCTGTCAAAAGTCTCAACATTCGACCACAGTGTTATTCCATTCTTTTTCGCTATTTCAGCTGTGGCTTTGACAAAATTTTCAAGATCGAGAAGATTTGTCGTCCCATCCTGGAAAGCACAATAATCAACAAGACCGCTGAAATTTTCAAATATCTCTTCCCATTGTCGAACATGCTCGTCAACACTTCGAGGTGCTGCATGTTCTCCATGGATCAACATTTCGTAAGCATTCGGCCTTCCAAGAAAATAAGGAGATATAAGAATTGGCAGATTGGATATTTTTTTCAGATACTCTGCAAGGTGAACATTTAGTTCTATGATCCTCGAAGAGGTGTCACCTGTTTCGTGTGGAAGATACCATCCAGCAAAAGATGGATACTTTCCAAATTTGTTCCATACCTCGTCAACAAATGCAATATTTATTTCCATTTCTTTTCTCCAATCGTTCCTATACCAAAAGTAATTCGAGTCATACAGTCCAAAGAAAAGCTTCATATTATTAGATTCAGATAGTTTTAGAAATAGACTTGCAAGATCTTGATAAACCGGAATGACTTTTCTAAAAGAAGATATACTCTTTGCTGAAAAAATAACATTTTCTCCCAAACCAGCTCTGATAATGATCACCGTATCTATTCCGGCCATTCGCATCGTTTTAAATTCATTTGCCCACTCTTTTTCTCCCCAATTTGAAGACGCTATGTCATACGTGATCTCATCCAAAAAAGTTCCAGTAATCTTTTTATACATTTTAGCCTCCTTCATTTTCTTCTTCAAGTTAACTGTGCATCCCAATTTTTTCAGAGACATTAAAGGAATTTAAGCACAAGTACCACGGATCATTATGCAATATATCCACAAGCCAATCGATCATTTGCATAGAATTTATAAGCCTGAGAGTCGACCTTCCACACTTTCCTTTACACATAATTCCAAGTTTTTCCAACTCTCCATCAATCCTTTGAAATTTTCTTGGCACTCCCCATCTATGAAGATAAAGGTGTTTTATAATCTTGTTCCCTTCGTAATCACTAATTATTGCATCAGTGGGCTCTCTTTGCATATGGTAAGGCACTTTTGCCAATTCTTCAGCAGTATGAATCGTTGTGTTGGATTCTTGATCTACACCTACAAGCAGTATGTAACCACTTTTTTCAGCAAGCCGATAATAAGGAGAAGCTTTGCCACACGGTGTTGTAGAATTCTCATGACCATTTATTAAAAACGGAACCAAGGGACCGATTCCTGAAACAGAGTGAGTTGGATGGAGACTGCGTCTTGACTGACGACGTTTCATGAATTCCGTAGGGATTCTACCTGTCCAGCATGGCGTTTCTCTTACATTGAAAATAGGTGGATTTTGAGGGCCATCTGTATTTTTCCCAGTAAGTGTTGGAACCAAAACAGTACCTTCCTGCCCAACAACTTCTAAAAGTGCATTTATTACAGTATCCGCTCCACAACGCACATACCCAAAACTGCTTAGAGAGCTATGCACTAAAAGGACATCTCCTTGTTTAATACCTAACTCTTTAAGTGATAAAAGTATATCTTCAAAACCAACCGTATATTTCAACATTCTGCTCATCTTCCCTCTTAATAATCATCAAAAACAGATAAATTGTTTATAAGGCAAGAACTTTCCCATAAGCATAAAATTTATCAAACAGAAGGGAGGGAAGTTGAAAAATGCCTTCCCCCCCTTCATGATCGTTATTTCAAATGAATATTAAGCGCTGTTACACCTATCGTTGGAGTTACCCAAGGAGCAGCCGAAGTATAAGGATTGGATTCACTAGGCCATCCAACAAAACGGCGTGTCGAAAACTCTTCAACAACGGGTGTATAAAAAAGAGGTATAGTTGGCACATCCGTAAGCATTATCCGTTCGATCACAGCCATGGCACGCTTCTGAGTAACAATATTAGAAGTGGTTTCGAAAAGGTTCAACATAGCATCAGTAACAGGGTCTTTCCATCTTTCCCAATTGGTAAGTGCATTTTTACCGATTGGTGCTGTGAATTTGCTATTCAACATGGCGTTGTAAGCGTAGTAAGGATTTAGGATCCCAAAAGGCCCTGCAATTGCCAGATCGTACAATCCCGTGTAGAGTGAATTCATATATTGTCCATAACTCATCTGCTGAACATTGACGTTCAACCCTACTTTTTTGAAATTATCAGCGATTATCCCGGCACTCGTGATCCAGTCGGTCCATCCAGAAACTACTATAATGCTAAAAGAAAAAGGTTTCCCGGTCTTTGGATTGATGAAAAACCCCGAAGAATTCCTTTTGAATCCCAGAGATTTCAAAATTTGAACGGATTCTTGCGGATCGTAAGAGTAAAGAAGTGGCTTAAGTGACTTATCAAACCATTTGTCCATGAACTGTGTCTGAAGCCCTGTTGGATTGGCAGGTGGTGTGTAACCATATTCACCAATCTCCGCAACTTTTGCCTTGTCTATCGCCATCGAAAGAGCAAGTCTAAATTTTGCAATGTTAAATGGATATTTAGCATTGTTGGGATACAAAAAAACACACCCGGTATGAGGTACCCAGGCATGATTTACTTCAGGATTTTTGTCAATGAACATTCTTTTCACATCTGGCATAAACGAGCTGGACCAATCTATTTCCCCTTTGATCGTAGCAAGATTGTTGGCATTGTTGGTTCTAAAAATTCTGATCTTTACACCATCAACGTAAGGTTTTCCCTTTTGCCAATAATTTGGATTCTTCTTGTAAGTTTCAACCTGGAGCGCTTGATCGAATTTCTCGAGTATAAATGGTCCTGTCCCCACCGGATCTGGATTCATGAACTTCGAAGGATCTTTGACTTTTGACCATATATGTTCTGGAACAATGGCAGTTAATCCAGCTATAAATGCGAACTCCGGGACATTTGGCTTTGAAAATTTAAAGATCACGGTGTAAGAGCCCTCGCTCGTTACAGATTCAAGGTTACTTGCCCAAATACCATTCAAATCCATTTGCGGATATGCTTTCAACATGTTAAATGTGAACACCACATCCTTAGCGGTAAAAGGTGCTCCATCTGTCCATTTCACATTTTTTCTCAGATTAAAAACCAACTCAAGATTGTCATTTTTCCATTCATAAGACAAGGCAAGCCAAGGCTTAACATCTCCCGTAATGACATTTAAGAACATCAATGGTTCAAAAACAGTACCTTGGATGCCATACATAGCACTGGGACTGAATGGATTGTAATTAGGTTGTTGCAAGCCCGAAGTAAACCCAAAAACAGGTATTCCGCCATACTTCACTTCACCCATGGCAAAAATCCCTATTGCCAGAATGAAGACAACCAAAAATAAAAGTGCTTTTTTCATTCACCACACCTCCTAATCTTTGACGGTAAAACCAAGTGGTTTCTCAATAAAGTTTGTTACTTACGGATTTTGCACTCTCCTTTCCGTACTTTTCAGCCCGGTCAGGATCAAGTTGGTAAATCATTCCAATTAGTGCTTCCACTAAAAATATCTGGGCCACTATAGAACGACCAGCACCACTTTTTAGAGGATTTTCTTTCGAGAACGTCTCCAAGACAACATCGGAATATTTGGCTATCGGAGATTTGGGATGATCGGTTATGCTTATAACAAATGCTCCGTGTTCCTTTGCCACTTTAACCGAATCAACGGTATCTTTAGTGGATCCAGTATGACTTACACCTATTGCTACATCACCAAAGCTCATGGTAGAAGCAGACATTGCCTGAATATGTGGATCATCTAAAGCTTTGCATGAAATGCCAAGTCTTATAAGCTTATATTGAATTATCATAGCTACAGCTGCTGAGGATCCAACACCGTAGCATTCAACTCTTTTCGCCCCATTTATCATTTCAGCAGCAGTTTTGAGGGCATTCACATTCACAATTGAGTTTGTATCGTTGATAGCTTTTATACAGCCTATTCTGCTCTTTTCTACTATTTCTTTAGGACCATCTTCTTCGGATATGATCATGTCTTGCAATTCTTCAGCATCTGAGCTAAGAAGTTCAGATATGAGAGCTATTTTAAGCTGTTGAAAAGAATCAAAGCCCAAATCTTTCGTGAATCTTACCACAGAAGCATCGCTCACGCCACTCACATTTGCAAGTTCGTTAACAGTCATGTAGAGGACCTTTTCCGGTTCTTCTAAGATATAATTTGCTACTTTTTTTTCAACCTGAGTTAGTTCTACAAATCGCGACTTTATTTTGATCGTAAGCTCATTTGTTTTCAGAGCCAACACCTCCTACAAAATGGATAGCTTCAAGTCCTGCACCGACAACAGCACCCATTTTTTTCAATGGTGATAGTTCAACTATATCCTCCCCATATATTTGATCGTTCAGGATGTAGTCACTTAATTTCTCGCGAACTTTTTCGACGAAAATATCCCCAAAATCTTCTACTATTCCGCCAAAGTAAATCTTCTCGATATCAAGCACATTTACCAACAAATCTATGAGCCATGCGGCTTTTGATGACATCTCGTTTATCAAGGACTTAGACCAGGTATCTTTGGAATTTAACCGCTTCAAAAAATCATCCCACGCAAAATCTCCAAAAGCTTTCTCATGTTCTTCTCTTATAAACCTGCCTGAAAGCAAGGTTTCCACACACCCTTTTTTTCCACATGTGCATCTTCTTTCATTTCCGGGAATCACAATATGTCCTATTTCACCTGCATTACCATGCTTACCCCTGTAAAGTTCACCGTTTAAGATCAAGCCACTCCCTAATCCTGTTCCTACAGCAATGTAAGACATATTTCGAGGTTTTCCTTTCATTAGAAACCAATGAGCATATGTTGCGGCATTGACATCGTTGTCCACCACGACAGGTATTGAGTATTTCGCTTCAAGGATCAATTTGAGATTGATTTTAGACCAATTATGGAGATTCCCGGTTGCATACACCACCTCCCCTTTTTCGAAGTCAACTCTACCCGCTGTTCCTATTCCTATCACAGATACATTTTTATTCAGGATCAGCTCATCTATGATGTTCTCTACACCTTCTAATGGAGAAGTCTTTGTTGTAGCTTTCTCTATGGTTTGAGTAGCAGAGCCATCTGCTCCGATAAGAGCTCCTCTTGTATGCGTACCTCCCACATCAATACCTATAGCTCTCTTTTCGGTGGTGAGTAATCCTCTTGTAACACTTACAAATCTCTTTGTGGTTTGTTGAGGCCTTGTTATTGCACCACCTATAACCACTGCAAAAGCTCCTGCCACAAACGCTTCGAATGCTTGTTCTGGTTGTGTGTAATTGCCCTCTGCTATTACTGGTATCCGAATATTTTCACTTATCTCTCTAACAAGTTCAATATCTGGGGTGGGTCGATTTTTTGAGTAATTTGTATACCCCGACAAAGTTGTTGCTATAAAATCAGGTTTCAGTTTGGATATCAAAAGAGCATCCTCAAAGTCTGCTACATCGGCAATTATGGGAATATTGTAATTTTTTCTAATGTACGAAAAAATTTTTTCAATAGATTGAGGACGAAGTCTTCTTGTGCAATCAATAGCTATCAGATCAGCACCTGCTTTGATCACTTGAGTTACATGTTTCATTGTGGGGGTTATATACACGTTGAAACTTCCCACTTTGTCTTTGAATATTCCTATGATCGGCAGCTTAACAGTGGCCTTTATCTCTTTTATATCTTCGGGGGTATTAGCCCGAATTCCCACCGCTCCCCCTTCTTCCGCTGCTTTAGCCATTCGTGCCATTATTTTCGAACCATGCAGAGGTTCTTCTTCGGTAGCTTGGCAGGAAACTATGATCCCTCTTTTTAGAAACAATTTTCCCTCCTAAAATAATATTTCATTTTTTTACTTCTAAAAAAGAATAACATTTCATAAGTAGAAAAGCAACTCCAGAAAATGATATTTTCTCGGAGTTTTGGACTGTTTAAAAGTTTTAATTCAGATTAAACTTGAATTACTCATGAAAGCTTTAAATAGGTCCTGAAATCGTCGAATATCCTACCACAAATCAAAAACAGGTGTGCCTTGCATTAAGACACACCTTAAACAGAAAATGAACCCCAACCTTTATTAAAGTAAAGATTTTGGTTCACTTAGAGAAACCTATATTTGCGATGTATATATGACCACTTTTGACAGTATCCACACTGTTTTCGAAAACAAAAGTCATCTGCGTTAATTTCGAATAGTCAACTTTATTTGTCCATGAATACTTTTTGAACTCTCTAAACGGCACAACAATCTTCACCCATTTATTGGTAACTTTCTTTACATAATAATATCCAACGCCGTTGTTAAAGCTTTTGAGTTCAATCTTAAAGTTCATTGGGGTCAAACTGCTCGATTTAACATAGAAAACAAGCTTCGAATATTTAGAAGCGTCGAATGTATGATTCAGATTTGTATTAGCAAGCGCAAGCCAGCTACCGTTGTAAGCTCCCTTCTTTTCAACATTATAAAAAACATCCCACACATGGCCAAACTCGCCACTCGAAATTATTTTTGCACTTGCATCAGTTGCAACTGATGTTCCTCCAGTCCAGATTCCAAGACCGTAATTACCATACGGTTTCGAGAAATTCTCTATAACAATGTAATTGATGCCCTTTTGCAACGTTTTGGTCGAAGTAGCTTCACGAGTAGATTCTGGAACTGATAATCTCTTAACTCCCACAAGATCGAGAGCTTTTTGAACGTAAGGAACCTCCATGAAGTACTTCCAGATCATCGCGGTGTAGTAATTTTCGGTCATTAATGTTTCTATTCCTACGTCGATACCGACATACTGGAAATCGCGCCAATTTTGGTCCAAATTGAACGCATCCACGAATCCATATCGACCATAAATTTCATTTTTCAAATTCCACATCTTCATGATAGCCTCTTTAGATTGATTTGGAACTAACGGCAAAGAAGCGATCATCGCGTATGGAGCTACTGTTCCATCAAACCCACCAGATACTGCACCGTAACCTCTGTATCCAGTCGGGCCATCGGATGCACTTATCCCCCAAAAGCCATTTTTGAAAGTCTTGTACTGAGAATTTCCTCTGGCAAAATTTATAATGTATTTTATTCCCTTTTGAGAATTGTCCCAAAGATTGCCAACGTATCTAAAATTAAGATATCTAAAATCTACGTATGCTTCAGAATACAAATACGTGAAAAGACTTTCTGTCGAACCCCAGTGTTCAAGAACTCCGGTGCCCTTTTTTGACCAAGTCCTGATCCAATATTTCCAAGAGCTTGGTGAAATAGGATGTGTTGGAGAACCTATCGCAAGAAGATACATCAAAACTGCTTCACTGTATCCAGTCCAATAGGATGAGAAAAATCCTCTTTCTGGGGTCCAAGCCATGTTGATATATGCAGCATGGTTGGTCATCCACTGCCAATCTATTTGCCTATAAAGTTGACTTGCAAGTTCTTGAACCGCTGTCCCTTTAAAATATTGACCAGCGAAAAGAGCACCAGCTATGAAAAGGGTCGTATCGATAGGGGAAATCTCGCTTGAAAAGGCGCGTTCACCTGTCCACAAATTTAAGAAATGATAGAAAAAGCCATGCTCATTTGGAAGATTTTTGAAGTACTCCAAGGTGGTTAAAATTCTATTGTAAACATCCGCTCGGGGAAGCCATCCGTGCTCTACTGCTATGCAAAGGGAAGTCAAACCAAAACCCACAGCTGCAATAGATGAAGGCGAATTCCAGGTTGTCCGGTCTCTAACAAGACCGTTGGCAGGATTTACTTCGTTCCAAAAATATTGAACAGCTGCCCTTTCGTTTTTAAGCAAGATGTTATCAACATTCAAAGACTGAGCAATAACCATGTTTGTCGTAAGCAAAAATAAAAAAATTGACATGTAAACTAAAACTCTCTTCATATCACGCCTCCCGGAAAATACGAGGCGAGAATTAACTCGCCTCGAAAAAATTCGAAATTCACTTAGCAAATCCTATATCAGCAACGTATATGTGCCCTTTTTTGACAATATCTATGTTGTTTTCAAATACAAACGTCATCTGAATCAGTTGTGAGAAATTGGTGTTATTCGTCCAGGAATATTTTTTGAACTTCTTGAACGGAACGATAACGAGGACCCAATTTTCCGTTATGCCTGTTACATAATAGTACTCAACACCATTATTAGGACTTTTGAGTTCGACTTTGAAGTTCATCGGTACAGTCGAATCAGATTTGACAAAGAAGATCAATTTAGAATATGTTGGCGAAGCGGCAAATACCTGATTCATGTTTGTGTTTGCAAACGCAAGCCATGTTCCGTTGTAAGATCCTTCTTTTTCAACGTTATAGTAGATTTCCCACACATGACCAAAGATGGTATTTTTCTCTATTTTGGCACTTGCATCCGTAGATGCAGAAGTTCCACCTGTCCATGCACCAAGGCCATACTTTCCGTAAGGAGTTGAAAATGGTTCAGCCACGTAGTAATTTAAAATCGGTCCGCTTGCAAAAGCGAAAGCGGATAAGATACAAACCGCAAATAGCAAAACAGTTGCTCTTCTCATATTTACTCCTCCTTTCAGTAAAGAATTTTTATTTCATGAGTTCCATTAAGATATGGAACTACATTTCCGTCAACAGGCTTTCCATCCACAAGAATTTTTTTTAAATCCATAAGCTCCCTCATCTCTGAATTGATAATTTCAAGTTTGTATTCCCCATTTCTGATCCTAAATTCAAAAATCGCATGATTCCATTTAGACTTTGTACAAGGGGAAAAAACGATGCCATCTTTTGATGGGGTTAGGCCAATGTAATACTGTATCAAAGCTCTGTACAGCCATCCCGCTGATCCTGTGTACCAAGTCCAGCTTGCTCTTCCAGCTCTTGACGATAACAATCCATCACTGTTTCCAGGAGTAACATAAGGTTCTGCAGAATATTTGTCTGGATCTTTAAACGAACGCAAAACGGGAGAGAGGGTCTCATAAAGCTTGTCGGAAAGCGAAGGATCTCTTAACTTCCATGCAGCCCATAAGGCCCAAACCGCCGCATGTGTATAAACGCCCCCATTTTCTCTGGTCCCTGGTGAATAACGACTCAAGTATCCTACACTCTCGTTTGGTTTTGTGAGGGGTGGAGTAAAGAGTAACATTCCGTAATCTGTAAGAAGCCTTGATTTAATTTGTTTCATTGCCAAACGCACTTTTTCTTCGTCTGTTATTTCAGAAATAGCAGCCCAAATTTGTGTGTTCAAGAAGATCCTGTGATCATTCTTTCCCCCCAAGATTTCCCCTTCATCATTTGTTGCTCTGTCAAACCATTCTCCGTTAAAAGCGTATTCTTCAAATGAAGCTTTTACCTTTTTAGCAGCGTCTTCGAGCCATTTGGACTCGTTAGCACTCAATGTAAATGTTCTTCGAATGTTTTCTACAACATGATAAAAAAACTCACTCATCCAAAAACTTTCGCCTTTTCTCTTGCAACCCAAGTTGTTAAGACCGTCATTCCAATCTCCATCAAGAATAAGAGGTATTCCCCTTGAGGATCTCGTTGAAAAAACTTTCCCGATGCTTCTAAAACAGTGTTCCTTTATTGATGCTTTCTCACCCTCCAGAAAGGGAACTTTTTCATCAAGTATGGAAACATCTCCAGTATGTTTGATGTATTCGGCAACGACAAACGGGAGCCAAAGTAAGTCATCTGACCACTGATCAGAAGGAAAAGATTTGTTCAACGGTAACCACCAATGCTGAACTGTTCCATCCTTTCTTTGATGAGCGGCATGCAGAAGAATTTGTTTTTTGGTTATATTCGGATTGAGCCAAAGCGATACAAGGCTGTCTTGGAGCTGATCCCTGTAACCATAAGCACCTCCCATTTGGTAGTATGCTGTTCTAGCTAAAAGTCTTCCTGCAATTGCTTGGTATGGGAGCCACTTGTTCAAAAGAAATTGAATGTCTTTATCTGGGAGATCCACCCGAAACTTCCCAAGAAAAGTTTGCCAGTAATTTTTGACCCTTTCAACAATTTGATCTGGATCGGCTTTAGCGTACTTTTCTGCAAGCTCTATAGCATCTTTTTCGTTTTTACCAACACCCAAGAAAAAATAAAATTCTACCTCTTGTTCCGGATCAAGCTTTATCTTCGTTTGAAGTGCATTAATGGCATCCACATTACGTCCGACAGAATTACTACAAATTCCTTTTTTCAAAGCTCGAGGAGCTTTAAGATCACCGTACATCCCCAAAAACTCCCTTTTATCCGTGTCAAAAGAAAATATCGGTTCTGACGAAAAAAGGGTAAAAACGTAAGGATAAGAATCATTCCAATGATTAGACCCCGCGGTCCAGAGGTATTTCTTTGTGATAATTGCATGTGTGGCCTCGACGTATTTTGTTTCAAAGAAAAGCTTGTGAAACTCTCTATGGATATCTGCACTTGTTCCCATGTTAAGCTCAAGATACGAAAAAATTGAAAGATCAAGCATACTTTTAGATTTGTTTTTTAACTCGATTTTGATAAATTCACCATCGTCTTCTATTGGAACAACAATACTCATCCGAAGTAAAAACTTGGAAAATTCAGTTTCAAAGATAACACTCCCAGGCGAAAAGCGAATTTTGTACTGACCTTTGTGTTGAACTGGTTGAAAAGTGGCTGAGTATATTTCTTTTGTTTTGTTATCAAGAATATAAAAATATTTTCCCCAATTGTCCCGAACGAGATCTTGAATCCAGCGAGTTAAAAGGCTCTGAGAAGCGTCTACGTAGAAAGAATATCCACTTCCTGATTGTGAGTAAACAGCACCATATCTTCCATTCGTTAAGACGTTCGTCCAAGGCATTGGAGTCTTAGGATCGATTATCGTGTAATCCCCATTTTTTTCAAAGTAACCGTACTTTGTTCTGAAATAATTCATTTGTCAGCCTCCCTGTGCAAACGTTGGTAGTACATGTCTATCTGTTCAGGCTTTCCTCCAAGAATCGCGAATAACCTTTTGTACATGTCGACCTTCGAATTGTTTCCGAGATTTTCATACTTCTTTATAAGCTCTGCGGTAACATAAAGAATGTACGGATTTCTACTCCTTACTGTCATATTGAAATATCTTTCAAGCTCTGAAAGAGACATGTTAGAAATCAGGTGCATGATCTTTTTCTTGGCTTTTTGAACTACGGCTGGTTTTGAAAAAACAAGGAAACCTTCAAACATTTTCGATATTTGCACATATCCTACCCATGTAATATATTTCCGTAATTTCTTGTCGAAAATCTGGTAGCCGTTCAAAGCATCTACATATTTCCCCACTTTTTCCATGCTCTCAGAGTGCTTGAAGCTTTCTATGGCAAAGGAATTGACTTGTTGCCAAGCTGCCAGGTATCCAGCTGAAAAAATCACAAACACAATTATCACTATTGCTAAATAACCGATCCATTTTCTCTTCAATACTTTTCACCTTACTTAAAACCAACATTCGTGAAAGCTTGAATAAAATACTTCTGCAAAAAGAGGAAAAGGATCAAAATTGGCAGCGTTATCACGACTTCGCCAGCCCATACTATTTGAGCATCACTGCTTGGAATCGAGGAAGCAAACATTTGTAGTCCCAATTGGATAGTCCACATATTTGGGCTTCTCAGGTAAAGTAAGGGGCCAAAGAAATCATTCCAAGCACCCATAAAGATCAATATGGCTATAGTTGAAATGACCGGAAGACTCATTGGAATAATTATGCTAGCGTATATTCTCGGATCACTTGCACCGTCAATTTTAGCTGCTTCTATTAATTCGTCTGGTATTTGTTCCATAAATTGCTTCATCAAAAAGATACTGTAAAATTGAACAAAGCTCGGAAATATCAAAGCCCTATAGTGGTTAACCCATCCCCAATGGTAGAGCATTGTGTAAGTTGGTATGAAAAACAAAACACCTGGGATCATAAGAGTAAAAAGCATAAACCCAAAAAGTGCATCCCTCCCAGGAAATTTAATCTTGGAAAGGGCAAAGGCTGCTAAGGAGTCAAAAAAGACATTTAAAAGCGTCACAGAACCCGCAATAATAATCGTGTTTTTGAACAAATTAAGAATGTCCAATCTTTTAAAAAGACCGATGTATCCCGAAAATGTGAATGGTACTGGTATTATCAACTGAGGATTGTTCAAAAGCTGAGTGGCTGTCATAAAAGAACTCATAACCATAAGTAAAAAAGGATAAATCACTATAACAAGACCTATGCTTAAAAATATGTAGGCTCTCCTTCTTTCAATTCTCTCGTGCTTGATCATAAAGATCACCTAATCCTTTTCTCTCAAAACTCTGAAAACTATCATGGTTGCTATAACAATAATCATGCTAAGAATGAAGCCAAGTGCCGAAGCGTATCCCATTTGAAATTTCCCAAGTCCTTGCCCATATATGTACAAAACTGGAGTTAATCCAGCGTGATTCACTCCACCAGTAATTCCGAAATTAACGTAAACTTGCGTGAACATTTGAAGTCCCCCTATCGCGTTCATTACCATAATAAAAATTATCTGTGGTCTCAGAAGTGGGAACATTATCTTCCAAAATATGGTTCTCTCTTTTGCACCATCAATTCTTGCAGCTTCAGAGTATTCAGTGGGTATTGTTCCAAGCCCTCCAAGAAGAATTATCGCCTGTACTCCAAAATACATCCATGAATTTATAATCGCTATAATCGGCATTATAAGAGCTGGCGTTAGATTCCAAACTATTGGCTTTTTCAAAATGTTGATCTGCCTTAAAACATTTTGAAGAGGTCCATATGGAGCTAACATGCTTCCAAAGATAAGCATTACAACAACAACAGAAGTTATAGTCGGTAAAAAATATGCTGCTCTAAAAAAAGAATTCCATATTCTCTTTCCCGTGGATATCTTGAAAAGCCCATACGCGATTGCTAAGGCAATGAAGAAAGTCAAAACTATCGTTATTGCTTGGTTGTAAATAATGTTGATCATGCTCCGCCAAAACAGTGGATCCCTAAATCCATTTATCCAGTTTTGCAATCCAACAAATCTCATAGATTGCGGTGCTACAAGGTTGTAGTTCATAAATGAAAGCTTCACACCAAGCCATAAAGGATAAGCACTGAAAATGAAAAAACCAACGATCCAGGGGGCCACGAAAACGTAGCCCCACTTGGATCGATTTAAAGTCCTGAGAAAGGCCTTCATATCACAATCCTAACTTCAAAGCCGCTTGAGCATTCTTCACTGCAATTTGTAAAGCTTGCTTAGCTGTAGGTATCGTTCCATTGACAACATACTGGGCCCATGCATTGAGAACCGCATGCACGACACCCTCGTTAGTTATAAATGGATTAGTCACGACCACATGGGAAAGTTGATCTACATATGGCTTTACATCTGGTCTTGAAAAGAACGGATCGTCTCTAAGAGACTTCAAAGACGTAAGCCACCCGATTTCTTCACAAGCTCGCAATTCATTGCGAGGCTTCATCAAAAATTGGATAAGTTTCCAAGACGCCATATCTTTCTCCGGAGTGGTTTTGAAAACTATAAAGGGACGTTGGGCAAGCGTCGACCAATGCGTCATTCCGGATTTAGGAGTTGGAATTGGTGCAAGACCATAGTCTTTCCCATAAATCATGGGACCACCGAGGGAACTTTTGAGGTTGAAAGTCCAACCGTACGCAAATTGAAGCCACATTCCAACGTTTCTAGAAAAAATAGACGCTTGTTGCATCCCAGATGGTCCATATTGTTGTGCCCTCTTGCAAAATTCCAAAAAATCTACGAAGTGGGCATCAGGTTGTTTGAATGCAAGGGTTAATCCATACGGTCCTAAAAGGCCATACTTTGCATCGTTAAAGTTCATGTATATTTGATCCAGCATCCCCCAATACCAAGCATATTGAAGCATCTCATTCCAAAAGAACGTGCCATAGTATTTCCCATGTTTTCCGGGTGCATAATTGCCTGGAGGCAACTCGCTTATTTTCTTGGCATCTTCCAGAAATTGTGCAAAAGTCTCCGGTGGTTTATTTGGATTAAGGCCAGCCTTTTCAAAAAGCTTCTTGTTGTAGAACATAACTTGCGTTGTTACCATCCACGGAATGTTGTAAACCCCGTTGTTGTACGGAAAAATCCCAGAGATCAACTTTGAAGCAAGTTCATCATAACCTGGCATTTTTTTGAAATTCAGCAAGAGACCATCTTGAACATATTTTATTGGTAACGGCCCTATGAATATGTTTGGAGCATTTCCCGCTGCAACCAAAGCAGCTATCTGTGATCCCTCTGGTTGTGCCACAACTTCTACCTTTATTCCTGGGGTTTCTTTTTCAAAATTCGGAATGACACTTTGCAAAAAATTAAAAGATTGCGCATCAGGTGGAGCTATTGTTATAGTTACAGCTAACGATATGGCGGAAAATATTGTGATCAGCAATAAAAGTATTGTCAAGCTATTCTTCACAAAAAACACCTCCTCAGTACAGATGTTGTGAAACCGGTTTCGGAAATTCAAACGAGTATTGGAAATTTTTACTTGCATCCGCAAGAATTTCTGACGATTAACTTCGTATGGAGAAGGGTCTTCATAACCTCTTTATGGCTATCTGACGTGTTGATTCTTTCGAGAATCATTCTTGCAGCAAGCTTTCCAATACTGTACATAGGTTGATGAACTGTTGTCAAAGGTGGCTGTATGAACTGTGACCACATTGCATCATCAAATCCGACAACAGCCATTTCTCTTCCAGCAACTAGATTGTGTTTTTGCATCTCCTCAATGACCCCAAGGGCCATCTCATCGTTAGCAGCAAAAATCACGTCTACATGACTTTCAAGAAACTCTCTACAAATTTCCCGACCGCTCTTCCTCGTAAAATCACCAAAACGTACGAGCTTCGGATCAAAACCAATGCCATACTCTTCAAGAGCATATCGATATCCGCGAAACCTTTCTATACTATCAAAGCTATCTTCAGGACCATTTAAAAAGGCGATGCGCTTGTATTTATGCACTTTGATAAGATGGTCCATCATCATGTAGCTTCCACTAAAATTATCCACGGAAACTGTATCAACATTTATATTGTTGAAATTTTTGCCAATGTACACGCAAGGAAAGTTCAATTTTGCAACCTTTTTTGCGGTCTCCTCATCCGCTTCTGGATCGAAAATTATTATTCCATCTACACGTTTTTCACGGACAAGAGAAATGTATCTTTTTCTGACTTTTTCAGGATCTTCCATGACATTAAACGTCATCAAAAGAATGAAATACCTTTCTGGAGTCAAGACTACTTCAACGCCACGCATCACTTCGCCATAAAAAGGTCCAGAGGTAGAGGGCAAAACAAGTCCTATAGTGGCCGTTTTCCTTTTACTGAGATTTATCGCCTTGGAATCCGGAACATAATCGTATTCTTTAACAACTTGAAGCACTTTTTCCTTAGTTTGAGGCGATACGTAACCACTTCCGTTTATAGCTCTTGAAACCGTTGCCTTTGAAACTCCAACTATTTCTGCAATTTTAGTTATGGTAATTTTCAAAATCTCCTCCTTGATTTTATATGAAACCGGTTTCACACAAAATCACATTAACACACAAAGAAGTCTCCTGTCAATTTCGATTAAACTTGGTTTTGCTTAAAAATCAGACCTGAGAAGGCATTATCGTCTAAATAATCATTCTTCTTAAGCTAAACTTTGATTTTCTCAACTTTTCAAAGAATTCGAAGCAGAAAATTTTCCATCGCTGCTTATCTTTTTGAAATCAGTACATTTCCGGACTTTTCTATCGTCTCGTCAATCACTTTGGCGCAATCAGATATATCTTCCATTTCTGTTGAAACCACTTTGAACTTTGCAATCGATGGAGCTTTCATATCCCAGCTTCCCTTTAAAGATGGAGATTCCACATATATATCCACTATATCTATATTGCATCTCATTATTTCATCATGGATCTTACGAAACAATTCACTTTCATAAATATTCCCAGCAACCTCATAATCAAGTTTTATCTTGATATTTGAAAGCATATTCATAACTTCTTTCCTGGCTCTTTCAACATCCATTTTTACTTTTTTCTTCTTTGCCTCTTTTTGAATTCTTGCAAGTACCTTTTCCTCTCTTTCAATCTTCTGTATCATTTCTTTATTTGGGAAGGAAATGGCACCGGCTGGGCATATTGTCGCGCAAGTGGAACATCCAACTAAGCAGTTGAATTTTTTCTTTACCACAGCCTTGTTTTTTTGCAGATCGAAATCAAAAACATTCCTGCCACATGATACGAAACAAAGTTTACAACCAATACATTTATTCGCATCTATGGTGGGATACCATGGAATTTTTGTCCTATCGATTCCATGCCAATATGCGAATTTTCTCTCTAATTTTTCAGCCATAATTCATCCCTTTCTTCTCGCCCATTATCCTTTCTACCAAAAGTTTTTTCTATCCAGTTTGAAATTTCATCTCTCACACGCCTAAAGACTGCCAGCTTTTCCTCGTTTGTCCCATCTACATTTGCGGGATCTTCAAAATTCTTGTGGATATGCACTTTTCCCGGAAAAAACGGACAAGTTTCTTTTGCATGGTCACATACTGTAACAACATAATCAAAAAGTTCCCCGCGAAACTCTTCAATATTTTTGGAACGCTGATGAGATATATCGATTCCAATTTCGCTCATTACTTTTACTGCATATGGGTCAACATTTGATGCAATAGTTCCTGCACTCAATGCCTCGTATCTTTCAGGGTACATGTTTCTGAGAATGCCTTCTGCCATTTGAGATCTGGCAGAATTATGTGTGCAAATGAATAACACTTTTTCCTTATTGTTCATGTTTTCAACTCCCTTGCCCCTTTTGTTTTATTCCCCTGCATGCATTTGGTATGTAGTCATTTTTTATTTCGTATTCATCGATCGCTATTTTAATGATCTCATTTACAAACTTTGGGATCTTCTCCAACTTATAATGGCGCCACCTGCCATCTTTTCTCACTGATATAAAATTAATATCATGTAAAGCTTTGAGGTGTCGAGATACACTGGATTGTGTAGTGGAAGTCAAAACTTGAAGATCACATACGCACAATTCGTCATAAAGCGAAAGAAATGAAAGAATCTTTAAATTGATTTCGTCAGCCAGAGTGCTCAGCACAGTTGCCAACTCTATATTCTTAATCATCACTTATGACCGTCTCCTCACCGCTTTAAATTCAAATTTCTTCCCATTGAATTTCATTATAGCAACAAGCGAAAGCATTATGGGAACTTCTTCAAGGACACCCACAACCGTTGCAAGTGCAGCACCTGAATTCATACCAAACAGTATCAAGGCAACAGCTATTGAAAGTTCAAAAAAATTCGACGCACCTATAAACGAAGAAGGAGCAGCCTCCGAATAATTTATTTTTAACATCTTTGCTGCCGCGTATCCAATGCCAAAGATTATGTAAGTTTGCAAACTCAATGGTATCGCTATGTATAAAATATAAAGAGGATTTTCAAATATCATCTTTCCTTGGAAGGTAAAAACGAGTACAAGCGTGAGAAGCAAACCTATTTTTGTAAACGGATCAAATTTTGGTATCACATGTTTTTCCAAATAATCCAGTCCTCTACTCCTAACAACGTATCTCCTTGTCAAAGCGGCAAGTGCAAGAGGAACCGCGACATAGAAGACAACAGACCAGAAAATCGTCAAAAATGGTACTGGGAATCCTGTTGAAACACCTATTAAAATTTTGCCAAGAGGAGCATAGAGAAAGAGAATTACCAAGTCATTTATCGCAACTTGAACAAGAGCGTAACTCACATTTCCATCTGCGAGGTATGTCCATACGAGAACCATCGCAGTACAGGGCGCAAGTCCCAAGAGGATCATCCCTGCTATAAATTGAGAAGCAAGTTCTGGTGGTATAAAAGCTGCAAAAAAGTATCTCATGAAAGCATAGGAAATTAAGGCCATGGAAAATGGTTTTATTGCCCAATTTATAACAAGTGTTACAAACAGGGGAGTTGAATTCCTTTTCACATCTGCGATCCCCTTGAAATCAATCTTCAACATTATAGGAAACATCATAAACAAAAGGACAACAGCAACAGGAATCGAAACATTCGCAATAGACCAATTACCAAGACTTTCTGCAAATTTCGGAAAAACATTCCCAATGAGAGCCCCCGTGATCATGGAAACACCTACCCATAAAGGCAAATATTCACTAAAGATATCAAGCTTTTTCTCTTTTCTCATTTGAAGTCCCCTTTAATATATTCTTATATGTGCAAATATGCATATATTTTATACTAAAAATGCTATTAAGTCAACAAATTTCCCTATCTAACTTATTTTTAAGAAGCCAAAAAGTGCTAAAATATAAGGAAAGTGCTAAGAGGAGATGATTATCTTGAAAAGGATATTCTTTGTAATTATTCTTCTTACTTTGGCAGTTTTTGCATTCGGTGCGAACTACAGCTGGTATCTTCAATATCACGCAATGCCGGATGGAGGGTATGTAGATACACCATCGTTCACTTCAAGATATGGCGATGGGCCACAAACTGTATATCTTCAACTATCGGCTGAAAAACTTGGAAAGAGTTTCGTCAACATTAATTACTTTGAATCCTACTTGGAAACTTTGAAAAAACATCCTGGATGGTTTTCAACTTACAAGTGGTTAGACTCTTCACTTTTGATATCAGAGTACCTGCAAAGTCACGATGCCACTTTCGACAAGATTTACCTTAAATCAATAGATCGCTTCTTTGAAAAGAATTTGAAAAATTATTCCGCAAATCCATCTTATGCTAACATCATTTCGGATTTGTTGATCATGAGAAAATTCCTTGGTGAGAATTCTAAGTCTTCACCAGCATACGCAGAAGCCATAAATCTCCTAAAAATGGCAGTTGAAAGCAAAGTTGATGAAACTGTTGGCTTAACAGTACTAAAGGGCATTTTAAACGCTAACTTGCCTTTGCCAAAAATCAGTGGACTTGATAACTTTATTCTCAAAGCAGTTCAGCAAGTGATTAACAATAACAGCTTCCAAGAAGCCTTGACGTTGCTCAAATTGACTACTAATGGCAAAAAGTTTATGCCACTTATGAAAAACGTGGTCGATATTTCATCCCCTCAGCAACTTTACAGCTTCATAGAACTTTCAGAAAAACTTGGACTTTCTTACAGCAAAGCAAAAGACGCCCTCGAAACCTTGCTGACATACCGCTCCCCTTTTGGAGGTTTCTACAATATCGGAACCACTTCGGATTTTCGTGACACTTATTGGGCAACTAAACTTCTCATTTTGGATAAAAAAACAAACAATACTATTTCAGCTTACTGGAAAAACTTTGCCTCCAACCTTTCGGCTTATCCAAATATTTATCCTGCAGATGCATTGTCAACTTACATATACTACCTTATAGAACTTAACAATGATCTCGGCTTTCTAAGTGGCAAAGAGTTTCAATCATTATCGAATGCTCTATCAACCAAGCTAAACAAAATACCTTCAGCGCCTGCTTATTACCTTGCTAAATCTGATTTTGCAATGGCTTTTCACATGCTTGAGGCAATTCGAGCAATTGGATATAGAGGGCAAAAGCTCTTTGAAACTCTAAACACCACCATAGCGCGTCTAATTAGTGGGCTCGATTCCATTCCTAAAGATCAAAGAAATTTTAGCTATTACTATATCTATGCGAACCTCTTAACTTTTGCGAACGATCTTGGATACCCAGTAAGTGCTGATGATGTGAAACGAGTTAATGTTGGCTTTAAAGAATTCCTAAAGAAAATTTCTCCACCCGATTTGAATCTTCTCAGTGTACTTTTTCAATTTGAAAAAGACTATGCTTTAAAGATCAACAAAGCTTTTTTCATCAATGCGATCACTAAGTTATCAGATCCCAAGACAGGTGGATATTTTTCTAATGTTCAATCTGGAATAGAAACTTTCAAAAGCACTTACACAGCTGAAGAAATGCTTCTGGAATTGAAAAAGATGCGTTGAGATGAGATTTTTCTGTCGTTTTCGTGCAAAGCTACAATTTCACTCTTTTTGGAGGTGAAAGAATGAAAATTCTGTTTACAAATCGTTTGAACGATATGTGGCTCTCAGAAATATACAAATTAAGAAAGGACTTTCCGGATGTTGATTTTGTAACGTTCAAGGAAACTAACCACCCACGTTTGTTATTAAAAGAGGCAGAGGGCGTTGTTGGAGGGCACTTTTCAGAAGATGAGATAAAAAGTGCTAAAAATCTAAGAATCATATTTGTGCCGTGGACAGGTGTAAACATGCTCCCATGGAATGTAATAAAAAACAGAGGAATAATAGTTACCAACACGCATTCAAATGCGGAAAGTGTGGCCGAGCACGCCGTGGCGCTTTGCATGGCTTTGATGGGTCGAATCGTGGAATACCATAATGACCTTTCGAAAGGGATATGGCACGGATTTCCCGTCAAAATGCCCTCATCAGATTTTTGGATACCTCTTCACTCAAAAACTTGTGGAATAGTGGGAATTGGAAATATTGGAAAAAACATCGCAAAAATACTCAAAGCTTTCGATTGCCATGTGATAGGATTTAAAAAACACCCAACAGAGTCCCTGCCTGAATACACAGATGAAGTATCGACAAGCTTAAATGATGTAATTTCGAGGAGCGACATTGTCTTTATTGCCATTCCTCTAACCCCTGAAACAAAGGGAATGCTTAGTTGGAAGGTGCTATCAAAAATGGAAGGAAAATTTTTGATCAATGTGAGCAGAGGAGAAATTGTGGATGAAGAAGCGCTGTACAGATCTGTCAAAGAAGGGATATTGGCAGGTGTCGCAATAGATACGTGGTATCAGTATCCTTCGGAAAAGGAAAACGTCACTTTGCCATCAAAATACCCAATTCACTCCTTCAAAAACGTTGTAATTTCTCCTCACATAAGTGGCGTCACAAAGGAAAGTGTCTACGGCATGATCAAGGATACAATTGAAAATATAAAAGAATATTTAAGAACTGGAAAGGCATTGAATAGAGTGAACCCAGATTTGATGTATTGAAAAACTCCATCAAAATGGAATAAATTCCTTCCGTCCTCCCAAATATCCAAGAACAATTTCTTTAAACTTCGGGAATCTTCCAACGTCTTTATCTGTTTTTACAAGAGTATCATTCCCGACGAGACCAATTACTTCACCCTGGACTCTTTCACCACGTGAAATTAGTCTATGAGAGGCTTTTGCATCATCTACAGTATCAAAATAAAGCACTTTGCCCTCTTTTATTATTGCAAATGACGTTGAGATTTCCTCCAATTCGTATATCTCATGGGAAGATATGATAATCGTTTTCTTTTCTTCAACGGCGTAGTCACTTATCACTTTGAGAATTTCATTTCGAATAAGTGGATCAAGGTGCTGTGTTGGCTCATCTAATATGAGAATATCAGCGTTACTTGCAACGGTAAGCGCAACATAAAAAACCGTTTTCATTCCTATAGAATAAGTTTCAACACGTTGCTTGAGATCGAATCTATAGTGGAGAGCGAAATTCGAGAAGATCTTGTCATTCCATTTTGGATACAAAAGACTCCACATTTTTACATAATCACTGCCGGTAAATCTTCTAAAAGTCCTTCTCTCTTCGTTCATCACCGCAATTCTTTCTTTGATCTTTGTACTGAAGTCTTTACCAAACACTTCTATCCTTCCACCATTTGGACTCAGATCCCCATATATACATCTAAGGGTGGTCGTTTTTCCAGCTCCATTTGGACCTATAAGTGCAAAAATTTCACCTTCTTCAACATTAAAACTCACACCGTTCAGCACAAGTTTTCCACAAAAGCTCTTTTGTAAATTTTCAACTTTCACGATCATCTGGACGTCCCCTTTCTTTCAAACAGTACATACGCAGTCATCAAAAGTGTTGCTGCAAATATAAAAGCCGCGATCTGATTACCTTGATAAATCGGACTGATCATGCTGTAAGGATTGAAACCACTGGGCGAGCCCAAAAAATTGTAAGTGAATTCCCAATTCTTTCCAATAGAACCCAAAAAGCTATCGGCTATAAGCACAAGAAACGGAATCACAAAGTTCCCAAACCCAAGAGTTACGGAAATCATTGCCACACCGAAATAAGCGCTTGAAAAGATCAAAGTTCCAATAATATTCCATCCCATCATATCTATTGATATACCAAAAAGTGCTCCCCCAATCAGTTGAGTAATTACTGCAAACGTTACCAAAAAAGCATAGGAACACCAAAAAACATTTGCTCGCGAAAACGGCAAAGACATCATAATCTTTATTCTTCCATCATGTATATCTCTTGGAAGGAGAACCAACGTTATCATCAAAAACAGAAGAAAGAACCTCCAAGAAAATCTTGGCATTAAAAGAAATAAGGCCAGCACGAGAAGAAATCCTGCTCTTTCTCTGATAACTTTTGCAAAATACGCTTCCACCTTATTTAACATTTCTCCATACCTCCTCTAGAATGAGTATTGTCGTGTTCAGATCTATTCCTGCCTCTTTCAATTCTTTAACGCTCTTTTCCAAAATTTCGATCACCTCCGGCTTTATCATCTTTGACTCTTTGATGAAATATCCAACACCGTGCTGCGCTTCTAAGATCCCTTCCATTTGTAACCTTTCTAAGGCTCTCATAACAGTGTTAACGTTCACGTTAAACGTTTTTTGAAGCTCTCTCACAGGCGGAAGTTGATCTTGCTCTTTCAAATTTCCAATCATGATCTCTTTCTTTATGATATTCATGATCTGTAAATATGCAGGAATTCCACTGTGTTTGTCTACAGCTCTTAACATCACATACACTTCTTTTCAGTACCTTATCATGTTAACAAGAACACCTTCTGTTTCTGTATTAAGTTCTCCAGCGGATTTGGGAACCCTAACAGTTAAATAACCACCACTGGCTTTTATGGAAAAAAGGCGAACTCCTTCCCACGTGTCTTCATACGTTATACTTCCAGCGGTACCATCAGAATCCATGATGAATTTTTGCACATTTTTCAGCGAAAGATGTGTAAATATCCCATTAGCATTTATTTCAACATCTTTTGCATCTATTTCTCCGCTGAGATATGCGCCGTCGCAATTCAGTCTAAAGGTATCTGCCTTTAAAGCCCCAGAAAGATACATGCCGTCACAATCCACACTCAAAAAGTCAATTTTCCCGGCAACTTCTCCTTTTAAGGACAGACCATCTGACTGAATACGGATATTATTGTATCCATCCTTTGTCCCGATATTCACCACATAAGTTTTGTTGCTAAAAACATCTTGAACCGATGAAAATTCAACTTTTCCATCAAATCTTTCCACATTAAGCTCAGATGGAATCTTGACCTCAGTCGATTCCGGATCGAATACGATTTCAAGCCCATTATTCACATTCAAAACAATATTTCGTGCACTTTCAATGTATTTATTTGGGTACACCCTTTGAGATCTGTTGCCAAAGATTGAAAACCCATATTTATGTCCGTAATACGGAATTGCCTTTTGCATAAAAGAAAATGGGAAAAAGGAATAGTTTGAGTTTATAATCCCTATGATCCCTGAAGGCAAAACAACGAAAATGATCGCGAGCACAATGAAGAGCACACCAAAACGTCGAAAGGTTAAACCCAACAGAATGATCGCGATAACTCCAAACGCGATCTTCAAGGGATAATATGGTACAAAGAGCGCTGACAAAGAAAAAAGAAATACAAGGAAAATTTTGAACATGATCGGATGACGCTTTCGCAATTCTTTCATCCCCAATCTATTAGTGTACTAATTAACTATAACACAAAATCAAAAAAATGTCAAGTCCCCACAACAAATGTTTGTAACTCAGGTTGTGCAACAAACATTACAAAACGATCCAAACCTATAAAGAAAGATATTTTTCACATCTTACTCGAAGTTTTCATCAAGACATATGAGCTCGCTATCTAAAAGTTCACAAGATGTGAGGAGCGGGATTGCGCGGTGCGTAATGTTTTCCCACTTCCATGTCTGAGGTGGCAACCGAGTAGTAGGCGCAGGCGGTAACCGAGAGGGGCCATCGAAGATAGTGGGTGGTGTGATTTGTATAAAGGTTACACACCCCGGCCTTCGGCCACCCCTCTTGATAGAGGGGACTAAAAGCAAAAGTAGTCCTTCCTTGAGGAGTGGGATTGCACAATTTGAGTAAGTAAGAAATTTGTTTGTACTGTAGCCTTAGTAATTGGCTTGAAATCTGTAAATCCTCCCAATTTATAATTTGAAAGAATTTTTATCATATCGTTTTTTACAAAGTTAGTTTTTACTTCCATCTTACATCACCTTTTTATCCCGTCTAATTCTTCAGGAGAACAATATAGGAGCCTTAACAGCGTGGCGAGAACAAACCAAAAGGCAATCATCAAACCATCCATATCATTATCTTTAAAGTTTGGTAAGTATATCATTGAATGGGGACGTAACGCAAATACATCTTTTAATTTACCAATTTCGTTTATTTTTTTAAAGAATGCGGGTTAAAATAGTTCGTAAAACAAACTTTAAGGGGGCAAAGATCATAGAAAAATCATCAAAAGGAAAAATAATAATCTCAAGTTTGGATCATTTCACGGTTGACTGGTTCACAACTCTTTTGATTCCACTTCTACCTTTGATAGCAACAAAGTTCTCTCTTCAAGCTGGTACAGCAGCTTTTATACCAGCTACACTGATTGCTATATCTGCTTTTCTACAACCGTTTGGGGCTTTTTTAGGTGAAAGAGTCAATGCTCAAACGATCGAAACGATGGGCATCTTAATAACTGCTGTTTTCATGTCTATGATAGGAATGACTTCAAATCTTTGGATTTTCATTACATTCTTGGTTTTGGCAAATTTTGGAAATGCTATATTTCATCCAAACGCCGCTGGATACGTTGGAAATATCCCATCTAAGAAAAAACATACGATCATGTCAATTTTTTCGATCGGTGGAGCACTCGGAAGAGCTGTTTCACCGTTGATAATTGTCGGATATGTGGATCTTTTCGGTATGAAGAACATGTACTTTCTTGCCATGATCGGAATAATTATGGCTATTTTCACGATCATTTATTTGGTACCAGATGGGGTAAAAATCAAGACAAAAAAGAAAGGGGAAAAGTTTGTTCTCGGACAGACTTTAAGGATAAAAGGTGTAAAACCGCTAATGCTTTTGATTTTGCTGAGAACACTTGCAATGAGAAGTTTTTTCAATCTTGTACCACTTTATTTAGCATTCATAGGGCTCCATCTTGTTTGGGGAGGACTTTTCCTGACTTTTTCAGCGCTTGCAGGAGTTATTAGTAATTATTTTGGTGCCGTTCTCGCTGACAAATTAGGTCCTAAAAATGTGAACATCTTTTCCATTTTCGTTTCCGTTCCTTTTGCATTTTTATTCATGAGTAATTCAAATCCTTATTTCATGCTTACCATGTACACGCTAATGACCTTCTTCGCATCTTTTGGCCTTGCATTCAACATTTCTTATATGCAAGATTTTCTTCCCAAGCATAAAGAAGTGGCATCAAGCCTTAGCATGGGTCTACCTTGGGGAATAGCAGGCGTTGCGTTCATGATTCTGAGCTTTATTGTCAACATTGTTGGACTTTACCCAATATTGTTTGTTGGAGGATTTGCATTACTCGGATCGGCCATAATAGCATTGAAATTGCCCAAAATGGATGGCTAATATGCCAAAAAAGGTGGACGTATAATAGTCCACCTTCATTTGCTTACTCAATCTATTATCAGTATTCAGGCATTGGAGGAGGAGGAGTTGCTGGTTTTTCCTCTGGCTTTTCAACGATAGAAACATTTGTTGTGAGAAGCATTGATGCGATGGATGCTGCATTTTGAAGTGCGCTTCTTGTAACTTTAGTTGGATCTATGATGCCTGCTTCAAACATATCAGTATATTTATCGTTGAGTGCATCATATCCGTATGCTTTGTCAGAATTACTGAGAATGTTATTTATAACAACAGAACCCTCAATCCCAGCATTCTGACATATCATTTTCACCGGTTCAACAAGCGCTTTGCGAACGATCATAGCACCTATTTTCTTTTCGCCCTCTAACGTTTCTTCGAACTTCTTAAGCTCTTCGGAAACTCTCAAGAGAGTAACCCCACCACCGGCAACAATTCCTTCTTCAACAGCAGCTTTTGTTGCACTCAAAGCGTCTTCAATTCTGTGCTTCTTTTCTTTGAGTTCCGTTTCAGTTGCGGCTCCGACTTTTATCACCGCTACGCCTCCGGAAAGCTTAGCCATTCTTTCCTGAAGTGTTTCTTTTTCATAATCACTCGTCGTGTTTTCAATCTGAGTTTTGATCTGAGCTATTCTCTCCTTGATTTTGCTCTCGCTTCCGCCACCATCAACGAGAAGAGTGTCATCTTTTCTGACTTTAACACTCTTGGCACGACCAAGCATATCAATTGTGGTATTTTCGAAATCGAGTCCAACTTCTTCACTGATCACGGTTCCACCAGTAAGAATTGCAATATCTTGAAGCATTGCTTTTCTCCTGTCACCAAAGCCAGGAGCTTTCACAGCAACCGTGTTCAACGTTCCTTTGAGTTTGTTAAGAACAAGAGTTGTCAATGCCTCTCCTTCAACATCTTCTGCTATAACAAGCAAAGGTTTGCCTGTTTGTGCAACTTTCTCAAGGATTGGAACTAAAGCCTTTACAGCACTTATTTTCCTATCGGTAATTAGTATGTATGGGTCAGAAAGCAAAGCTTCCATTTTTTCAGCATCTGTAACAAAATATGGAGAAATGTAACCACGGTCAAATTGCATACCTTCGGTGAATTCTACATAAGTTTCCATGGTTTTGGAGTCCTCAACTGTAATAACTCCATCTTCGCCAACTTTATCCATAGCCTCGGCGATTAGTTCTCCAACTTCATCATTGTTAGCACTTATGGCTGCAACATGAGCAATATCCCCTCTACCGTTGAGCTTTTTGCTGAGCCCTCTTATTTCCTCAACAGCTTTCTCAGTTGCCTCCTGTATTCCACTTCTCATAAGCATTGGGTTTGTCCCTGCTGTTATGTTTTTCATCCCATCTTTGATCATGGATTCCGCTAAAATGGTAGCTGTTGTAGTTCCGTCACCAGCAATATCGTTTGTCTTGGTAGCCACTTCTTTTACAAGCTGTGCGCCAAGATTCTCAAACTTGTCTTCAAGTTCTATTTCTTTAGCTATTGAAACACCATCATTTGTTATTGTAGGTGATCCAAAACTCTTCTCAAGGACAACATTTCTGCCTTTTGGACCAAGCGTAATCTTAACCGCGCTTGCAAGTTTCTCAACACCTTTGAGAAGAGATTGTCTTGCTTCTTCGTCAAATTTTAAGAGCTTTGGCATGTTCTTTTCCCTCCTTTACTCCTCAATCTTGGCAAGGATGTCGCTCCAATCGATTATCACGTAATCCTCGTCGTCCATTTTGATTTCATTACCGGAATATTTGGCAAAAATAACTTTGTCCCCAACTTTGACACTGATCTCGTCACTCGTTCCGATTTCAATGACCTCTGCCTTTTGGGACTTTTCCTTGGCTTTTTCAGGAAGAACGATACCTCCTGCAGACTTCAGTTCTTCTTTGATTGGCTTGATGAGAAGCCTCTCGCCGATGGGTTTAACTCTCATTGTAAAAAACCTCCTTTCATTTTTTAGCACTCAAGCACTTAGTCTGCTAATTATGTTATCGCAATTACTCATCACATTCAAGGCCAGATTTAGGCGATTAAAGGATATTATCGGGATTGACAGGGTATTATTTGAAAATATACATGATTTTCTTTGATTATCTCATCATATCTACCAAACACAAGTTTTCCACAATTAAAGAATTTAGCACTCACACGGTTTTACAATAGTTTTCCACATTCTCGAAAGAGGTTTTCCACAATTAATTGTGGAAAACTCCAAAAGATCGCATAAAACCTACAAAAAATGGTTGTGGAAAACTTTTCACTGTTTTTTTCAGTATTTACAAAGCTTAAGAGCCATTCTTAGTGAAGAGATAGAAAAAGGTTTTCCACATTTTCCACAATTAAAAAGTTTTACACATTTTTTCCATAAGTTCTCCACAATCAAAAAAATCAGCATTTACAGTATCTTACATGTTTTTTACACGTTTTCCACAGTGCCTACTACTATAAATACTTAAGAACATATAGTAATATTAGTAGGTAGAAAAAAGTGAGTGAATAACTTTGAATTGTATGAAAAACTGGAGGTGATTTCCAAATTGATTTACGCTATCGGAGATATACACGGATGCAAAAACTCCTTAGAAAAACTTGTGAAAAAGGTATCTCCACAAAGCAAAGACACAATGATTTTTCTCGGAGACTATATAGACAGAGGGCCCGATTCAAAAGGAGTAATAGAATTTCTAATCAATTTCCTAAGGACACATCCAAATACTGTCTTTCTGAAAGGAAATCATGAATGGATGTTCTACGAATTTTACAAAACCCGCGATCCTGACATGTGGAGACTCTGGGAAATAAATGGTGCCAACCTAACTTTAAAAAACTACGGGAACATTGAAAACATCCCAAAAGAACACGTAGAATTTGTCAAAAATACAAAGATATATCATATCCAAGATGGATACTTTTTTGTACATGCAGGAGTAAAACCTAACAAGCCCATTGAAGAGCAAAGAAGCGAAGATATGCTGTGGATAAGAGAAGAATTCATATACTCCGACAACCCGCTCAAAGATCATATTGTTGTTTTTGGACATACTCCCATGAAAAAACCACTGATAATGAGTGATAAAATTGGTATAGATACTGGTTGCATTTACGGTGGATATCTCACGTGTATTTGTTTAGACGATAGAAAAATATTTCAAGAGAGGTGCTAAGATTGAAAGCCATATATCCGGGATCGTTTGATCCCATAACGTACGGTCATATTGACATCGTTAAAAGGGCGTCAAAAATCTTTGATAGCGTAACAATTGTTTTGATGAATAACCCAAGAAAAAATCCATTGTTTTCCATAGACGAACGTTTTAAAATGATAAAAGAATCAACAAAAGAATTCAAGAATGTCAATGTCAAAGTTCATACAGGATTGCTTGTTCAATATGTTAAAACAAGTTCGGTAAAGATAGTCATAAGAGGACTAAGAGCACTGGAGGATTTTGAATACGAATTCGAAATGGCTCTTACGAATAGACAAATGTGCCCAGAGCTTGAAATGGTGTATCTCATGACAGACCTGAAATACCTTTTTGTATCTTCCTCTATGGTAAAAGAAATAGCACAGTTTGGAGGGGAGCTAAACAAATGGGCACCTCCCATCGTCGAAAAAGAACTTCGGAAGAAATTCCAACGGTGATCGTACTGTGTGGGGGCAATTCCGAAGAAAGAGAAGTATCGATATCAAGTGGTAAAAATGTTCACAAATCTTTAAAAGATGAAGGTATAGATTCAAAGCTTTTCGTATGGGAAGGCAAATTCAAGTCTTTGGAAAAAATCAACTCTCTTTGTTTCATCGCACTTCATGGCTCTCCAGGTGAAGATGGAAGTGTTCAAAAGTATTTTGAAGCAAGGGGTGTTAAATACACCGGCTCAGGATCTAAAAGTTGTGAACTCACTTTTGATAAGATCAAAACCAAAGAATTTTTTATAAAAATGGGGATAAAAACCCCAAGATGGTGGTACAAAAAACCTAACCATTTTCCTTACATAGCTAAATCAAGGTTTGGAGGATCCAGCATAGGAATAAAGCTGTGTTTTTATGAAAATGGTTGTGATTTGAATGGCGATTACTTTTACGAAGAGTACATCGACGGTCGTGAAATAAGTATCTCAATAGCAGAACTGGATGGAAATATAACAGTCCTTCCAATCCTCGAAATTATACCTTTTGGTAATTTCTATGACTATGATTCAAAGTACAAACCAAATGGTGCAAAGCTAATAGCTCCTGCTGCCATAACTAAAGGAGAACAAGAACAGATCAGCAATTTGGCACTTAAGATTTACAAAAACATGGGATTAAGGGATTTTGCCAGAATAGATGGTATAATTTCAGGGAACGAGATCTATTTTTTGGAAGTGAATTCCATTCCAGGAATGACTTCGACAAGTGATCTTCCAGCGTCTGCAAGAGCTGCAGGATTTTCATTAGGAAAGATTGTTTTGCAAGCGGTTAAATCTGCTTGCGGGAGGTGAAAAGGTGAATTTTTTAGGAACAACCGTTGTAGCTGTTAGAAAAGATGGAAAAACAGTAATGGCGGGGGATGGACAAGTAACACTTGGAGAAACAGTTATGAAAGCCACTGCCAAAAAAGTACGGAGACTCGGAAATGGCAAAATACTTGCTGGATTTGCCGGATCCGTAGCCGACGCTTTCACGCTTTTTGAAAGATTTGAAGCAAAACTTAGGGAATCAAACGGCATCCTCATGCGCGCTGCTGTAGAATTGGCTAAGGATTGGAGAACTGATAGGGTCTTGAGGCGACTTGAAGCACTTCTTATGGTAGCAGACACTGAGAATGTTTTATTGATATCCGGAAATGGGGAAATAATCCAACCGGATGAACCAATAATGTCGATAGGTTCTGGAGGTTCTTATGCACTCGCAGCGGCAAGAGCTCTTTATCGGAATACTGGTTTAGATGCTCGAGAAATAGCGATAAAAGCCTTGGAGATTGCCGGAGAAATTTGTATATATACAAATTCTAATATAACGGTTGAAGAACTTTAAGGAGGCGCTTGAATTGAGTTTAAACATAGATGAATTAACTCCGCGGCAAATAGTAGCCGAACTTGACAAATACATTGTAGGACAAGATGAAGCAAAGAAATCTGTTGCTATAGCACTTAGAAATAGAATTAGAAGAATGAAATTACCTGAAGAAATGCAACGAGATGTGATTCCAAAGAACATTCTCATGGTGGGTCCCACAGGTGTTGGAAAAACCGAAATAGCGAGAAGATTAGCTCAGCTTTCAGGCTCGCCTTTTATAAAGATCGAAGTTACTCGTTACACTGAAGTTGGATATGTTGGCAAATCGGTAGAATCCATAATTCGTGATCTTGTTGAAGCAAGCGTTAACACTGTCAAATCTGAAATGGTGCAAAATGTGGAAAAAGAAGCGAAAAAAGCAGTTGAAGAGCGTATACTTGATGCCATTGTTCCGGAAAGTGCCAGAAAACGGCAGCAACCTGGATTCTTCAATTTTTTCCAAAATCCGCAGCAGACCGCGATTTCTCCAGAGGCACGCAGGAACGCAAAAGCGAGACGCAACGAAATGCGAGAAAAACTCATAAACGGAGAACTCGAGGATATGGAGATAGAGATAGAAGTAGAAGATAGCACACCAATAATGCCTGTTATTGGCGGTGTGAATATGGAAGACATGAACATAGATCTCCAAGATATGTTTGGAAATATGCTGCCAAAGAGAATGAAACGCAAACGTGTCAAGGTCAAAGACGCGCGGAGACTGCTACTTCCGATCGAATCCGAGAGGATGATTGATAAAGACAGTATGATTCAGGAAGCACTTGAACGTGCACAATACAAGGGAATAGTCTTTTTGGACGAATTTGATAAAATAGTGGCTACTAATTCAAAAAGCGGTCCGGATGTTTCAAGAGAAGGTGTTCAAAGAGATCTCCTACCAATAGTTGAAGGGACCAACGTCACAACCAAATATGGTATGGTAAAAACCGACTATGTACTTTTTATTGCAGCGGGAGCCTTTCATATGGCAAAACCCTCCGATCTTATTCCAGAGATACAAGGGCGTTTTCCCATAAGAGTTGAACTTGATGCACTAACTCAAAAAGATTTTGAAAGAATCCTTGTTGAACCAGAAAATTCCTTGATAAAGCAGTATAGAGCTTTACTTGCCACAGAAGGTGTAGACATTCAATTTAGTGAGGATGGAATATCTGAGATTGCGCGTATGGCACACGAAATGAATGAAAAGCAGGAAAACATCGGAGCAAGGAGACTCTACACAATTGTTGAAAAACTGATGGAAGACGTGTCATTTGAGGCTCCAAACGTTGAAAGTCCTGTGGTGGTAAACAGGGAATTTGTTGTGAAAAAACTTGGCGAGATCATCAAAAATGATGACCTGAGTTCCTACATACTTTAAAAAATCAAAAGGAGAGTTGAAGATGTTTGAAATCATTGATGAAAAGCAAAATGTTAAGACCGTGAAAGTTTCTTTACCTCACGAAGAGATAGAAATGGCAAGAGACAACACTTATGCTAATATTTCTAAAAATATAAAAGTTAAAGGTTTTAGACCTGGTATGGTTCCAAAGAAACTGCTAAATGCCATAATAGGAATGGAAAAAATAAATGAAATGATCAAAGAAGATATTGCCGATCGAGCTATGGATGAACTTTATGATGATGAAAAGTTCCATGAACTAAATCCGATGATGCCACCAGCTCTCATATCTGTCAATGTAGGGGAAACTGCCGATGTAATTTTTGAGGTTCACAGTTATCCAGATGTTGCAGTTGAGTCTATGAATGGAGAAAAAATAGAAATCCCACCAATAAAAGATGAAGAAATAGAAGAAGATATAAACAGGAAACTTCAACATATGCGAGAGGAAAATGCCATTCTTGAACCCAAAGAAGAGGAAGAGACCATAGAAGTCGGTGATCAGGTGGAAGCAGAGTATCATGTGGTTGGCACCGGTGAAAAGCCAAAGGAATTTGAAATAGTCATTGAAGATCCAAGTAAAGGTAAAATATTTGCCGATCTTATTGGGAAAAGAGTCGGCGATACGATTGAATTTGAGGAGGGAAAGAGCGAAGATAAAATTACATATTCCATGGTCGTAAAACGTGTATATAAGCGAAAATTGGCGGACTTGGACGACGATTTTGCGAAAGCAGTTGATAATGAAGCACAAACTATTGAAGCATTGAAGGTGAAATTGCGTAACGAGGCTAAAGAGTCTATAAAGAATCTTATAAAAGAAGGCGAAATAAACATGATCCTTGAAAAACTTACAGACAAGACAACTCTTGATATATCTGAGCATTCTTTGGACTTGTTCGTAAATCATGTAATAGCACGTCAGAAAGAGAAAAAGGAGTATGAAGAATCACTTAAAGATTTCGGTGGAGATGAGAAGACTTATCGGGATACTTTGAAAAAAGAAATTGCGAGTTATTTGAAACTCAAAGGTGCAGTTGAGAAAATTGCAAAAGAGAAGGAGATAAAGGTTTTAGAGGACGAGATTTTTGAAAGAGCTAAGGAGTATTACAGATCTTTTGGGATGAGTGATGAAAGACTCAAAGTTATCCTTTCGAAAGACAAAGATTTTTACAACCGAGTGAAGAATGAACTACTTCATCGTAAAGTAGCAGAAGAGCTTCTTAAAACTGCAAAAATAGTTGTTATGGAACCAGAAGAAGAAATTGTAGAGGAGAAAGAATCGGGAGAAATCCGAGAAGGAGAGGAAAAAAGTGATGGATGAAAAAATAGAAAAAATAAAAGACCAAAACGTACCGATAGTCATTGAGACTACAGGGCGAACCGAACGCGCGTATGATATTTATTCTCGTTTGCTCAAAGACAGAATAGTATTTGTCGAGGGAACTATCAATGAGTACACTTCTGGTCTTGTTGTTGCACAGCTTCTCTTTCTTGAAGCTCAGGATCCAGACAAGGAAATTTATCTCTACATAAATTCTCCTGGCGGGACTATTACTGCGGGGATGGCTATATACGATACCATGCGTTTCATAAAGTGTGACGTTGTTACAACCGCAATAGGCCAAGCAGCTTCCATGGCAGCTATTCTTCTTACAGCAGGCACAAAAGGAAAACGTTATGCACTGCCACATGCTTCTATCATGATTCATCAACCATTGGGTGGAACTGAAGGTCAGGCAGTTGACATAGAAATCCGCGCAAAGGAAATTATGAGGCTCAAGCGTGAGTTAAATAGCATCATTTCATTGCATACTGGTCAGCCTCTTGAGAAGGTTGAAAAGGACACAGACAGAGATTTCTTCATGACTTCTCAAGAAGCTCTTGAATACGGGTTGATAGATAAAGTCGTCTCTTCAAAGAGAGGATCGTAATCGGAGGTAGAAAATTGAAAAGCGAAAAATTTTGTTCTTTTTGTGGAAGACCGTCATCAGAAGTCAGTAAATTGATAGCAGGTCCGAATGATGTTTACATTTGTGACGAATGCGTAGAGCTTTTTCATGACATACTTCATGACAATCCAAAAACGAAATCCAACAATCCAAAGAATTTCAATCGCCTCCCGGGTCCTGTGGAGATAAAAGCCGAGCTTGATAAATATGTGATAGGACAAGAAAAGGCAAAAAAAGCAATAAGTGTTGCTGTTTACAATCATTATAAGCGCGTTTTCATGGGTAAAAAGTTTGACGATGTTGAGATAGAAAAGTCCAACATTCTATTGATAGGTCCTACTGGTTCTGGAAAAACATTGATAGCGCGAGTATTAGCCAAAATACTGGATGTTCCTTTTGCAATAGCAGATGCCACTCCTTTAACAGAGGCGGGCTACGTTGGTGAAGATGTGGAAAACGTTATACTTCGACTTTTGCAAGTTGCAGATTTTGATGTAGAGCGTGCCAAACGCGGGATTATTTACATTGACGAGATCGACAAAATTGCCCGAAAGTCACAAAATGTCTCAATTACGAGAGATGTTTCCGGAGAAGGCGTTCAACAAGCACTACTCAAAATAGTTGAAGGAACGATTGCGAATGTGCCACCACAAGGTGGGCGTAAACATCCTTATCAAGAATTCATAAAAGTGGATACAACAGATATATTATTCATTATCGGTGGGGCGTTTGATGGACTTGAAGAAATTGTCAAGTCCAGAATTCAGCAAAGCACTATAGGTTTTAGCGCCAAAATTAAGTCTAAGAGAAATGAAAGTGTTAGTACTCTTCTCAAACAGGTGGTTCCTGACGATCTCGTGCATTATGGGATAATACCAGAATTTGTTGGGAGATTTCCTATCATTACTACTCTTGAGGAACTTGATGAGGAGCAACTTGTTCGAATTCTTACAGAACCTAAAAATGCCGTGGAGAAACAGTACAAAAAGCTCCTCGAGCTCGATAAGGTAGAATTAGAGTTCGAAAAAGAGGCATTGTACGAAATTGCGAAACTTGCTAAAGAGCGTGGTACTGGAGCGAGAGGACTTAAGAGTGTTATGGACGAAGTAATGATGGATGTGATGTTTGAAGTTCCAAGTCTTCAAAATGTGCGTCGAGTGATCGTCACTCCTGAAACTGTAAGTAAAGGCGAGAAACCCATAGTTGAACTTAGAGAGTCTGCCTAAGCATGGAGGATTAAATGGCACTGATCCTTGGCATAGAAAGTTCTTGCGATGAAACATCTGTCGCGATTGTTGAAAACGGAGAAAGGATTATAGCTGAAAAAACAGCATCTCAAGTAGAAATCCATGCTCTCTATGGTGGAGTGGTTCCAGAAATAGCTTCGCGCCATCACTTGGAAAATATTTCTGCACTTATGCAAATGCTCATGGAAGAATCAAAAACAGTTCCAAAGTACATATCAGCCATAGCAGTTACATATGGTCCTGGTTTGGCTGGTCCATTACTTGTTGGCATATCTTATGCCAAAGCTTTAGCTTATTCATGGAATGTTCCTCTGATCGCGGTCAACCACATGCTTGGCCATCTTAACGCTGTGTTTCTCTTTGACAAAACAATTTCTTTGCCTTGTATAGTGCTTATGGTATCTGGTGCGCATACTGAGATAGTGTTCATGAAATCATTGAGTTCTTACGAGGTTCTTGGAAAGTCAATAGACGATGCAGCGGGAGAATCTTTTGACAAGGTTGCGCGAATGTTAGGACTCGGGTATCCGGGTGGGCCCGAGATAGAGCATGCTGCCAAAAATGGTGTGCCACGTTATCGATTTCCCAAACCAAAACCAGTATGGAAATACGATTTTAGCTTTAGCGGATTGAAAACACATGTCAAATACTTTCTCAAGAACGAGCCGAATGTGAGAAAGGAAGATGTAGCGGCATCTTTTCAAAAAACGGTGGCATCTATGCTTGTGGAACGTGTGACTAAAGCAGCTAAAGAATACTCTGTTTCAGATATAGTTGTTGCTGGTGGAGTGGCTGCCAATTCCGCGTTAAGGGAAGAAGCTTACAGAACGTTTGAAAAAAACGGGATTAGATTTCATTTTCCGCCATTGAAGTACTGTACTGACAACGCTGTCATGATAGCAGCTGCTGGCTGGCAAAATTATAGAATTGGTAAATTTGCCGATCTTTCACTCAACGCGGTTCCGAATCTGGAGGTATGAGATTGAGAATATCATATGGAAGTGCAAGATTTCTTGGACTTATAAAATCCGGACCAATTCTTAAGATGAGAACTATTTATATCATGTTTGGCGAAAGATGCATGTTCAATTGTGCATATTGTGCTCAAGCAAAAACGAGCCAAGCTTCAGAAGGAATGCTTTCAAGAATAGTGTGGCCAAAATTTGAAATGGGAGAGGTTATAAAAGCCGTAGAAAGATCCTTTGAGGTGAGACGTATCTGCATGCAAATTGTTTCCTCAAAAGTATCCAAAGATGAATCGTTTGATTTTCTCAAAAGCGTGAGAAAATTGAAAATACCAATTTCAGCAAATGTTAGAGTTGTTTCTGAAAAAGAGGGTTTTGAATGGTTTGAGCGAGGGGTGGAAAGATTGGGTATTGCTACCGATGTTGTAGATGAGAAACTTTACAAATTGTACCGAGGAGGAGAACTTCAGAAGCATATCTCTCTTCTCGCCAACATAGCTGAGAAGTTTCCAACCAGAGTTACTACCCATGTGATAGTTGGGATGGGAGAAACCGAGAAACAGGTAGTTGAATTCATCCAAAGCATGCATGACATAGGAGTAACCGTAGGTTTGTTCGCGTTTACACCCATCAAAGGTACAAGACTCGAAAGTCATCCCAAACCATCGATTCATTCTTATAGAAGAATCCAACTTGCACGATATCTTATAGAAAAAAATTTGGTAAGGGCAAAATTTTTTAAGTTTTCTGAGGTTGGAGAAATAACTGATTATGGTTTCAATATAGAAAGAATCCCAAATGAAGCTTTTATGACATCTGGTTGCCCAAATTGCACACGACCATATTACAATGAAGATCCTGGCGAAGAATCTTACAATTTTTTCGATGAGGTTAAGCGTACGAGCTTTGTGGTCGGAAAAAGAAAGGTCTGAATTGTTGGTGAATTTTCATTCTGCCAGTCAGGTTTGGCTTTTAACGTTCTTAATTGTGTTTGGTTTTGTGGTTTTGGCGGTACCGTTGACTTTGATAACCATACCACCTCAATCTTTGGTGTACGTCAACGATGTTCTTGTTGGTCAAACAAATTCGGATGGTGTTTTGAAACTCAATGTGGATTTGGGAGCAAAGATCAAGGTTGAAAATATTGGTTATTTCCCCGACACATTTTTATACTCTTCGAGCTCCAAAACAGCAACTGTTGTAATAAAATTAAAACCAATATCTTACCTTTCGTTGAAATCAGAACCTCAAGGTGCAAAAGTTACTGTAGATGGTGAGGAAGAAATAATAACACCAGCAACTGTCGAAATCGCATCCGGGAAACACTTTCTCAAGATATTTAAAAGTGGTTATGTGTCTCAACACTTCATGATCAATGTTAAACCATTTAGTACAGTTTCGAGAAATTTTGTTCTCAAAAGATCGGGAGAAGTAGTTATTAGAAGTCTTCCAAATCGTGTCAGTCTTGATGTGGATGGTGAATTTGTAGGGTTAACCCCCATTTCTACTGTGCTTTCGGTAGGCATTCACACCTTAACATTTAGCGCACCGGGCTATTCAAAAGTTTCGACTTCTTTGACCATTCTTAAAAACTCGACTTCCATTTCTATTTGGGTTAAATTGAAGAAGCTTGCAACGATTTCTGTATATTCATCACCATCTGGTGCAGTGATTTCAATGGCCGGAACCACTTTCACAACGCCAGCAACTCTTACCCTTGAATTGGGGAAGTATACGTACACTGCAAGCCAAACTTATTCATATCTTACAAAGGGAGAGTTGAAAGTAAATGGTAATGGGCGTTATGTGATAAAGTTAAAGAGGATCATGGGTTTGGTTGTTTTTACTTCTAATCCCATGGGAGCTGCGGTAAAACTTAACGGAAAGCTAATAGGGCAAACACAGCTCAGTCTCCAAATTCCTTACGGAAATTATTCAGTGAAAATGATAGGGCCAGGCGATAAAGTATGGTTTAGCCGTGTCACAATAGATCGAAAAATTACTACTATATACGGAGATATGGTGAATACCGGAATGGTGCTTGTGAACACAAATCCTAACACACATACCATCGTTCATATTGGCCAGATATGGACAACTGTACCCGCAACTCTGAATGCCGGCGTGGGAGTTTACAAAGTGGAGATCTTTAATCCAGATTATCCTACCGTGGTGCGCTATATTAAAGTGAAAAGTGGTAAAATTTCCAAACTTTCACTTTCTCTTAGATCAAAGGCAAAATTGTTTATGCTTAGCAAACCATTGAATGCAGCTGTTTTTCTTGATGGAAAAAAGATCGGACGTACGCCTCTTTTCAATGTCAGTGTTCCAGTTGGTGATCATCTCATAGCTGTGCAATGGAAAGATGGAGAAGTGCAAAGGCATCTTTTGTTTGAAAAGAACAAAGTGTACAATCTTACCTTTTCTGATCCACGTGTTGTAAAAGTAACCTTTATTTCTTTTCCAGATCCTATGAGGCTTTTCATTGATGGTAAAGATGAGGGATACACTCCCTGCACGCTAACTATTTCAAGGCAAAAGCATTCTTACGAGGTTTATGATATCACTGGAAACAAAGTATCAGAAGGTGAATTTTATGTCACCGCATTTTCATCTAAAACCTACTTCTTTCTAAATGGGAGGTAAGGGATATGCGAAGAGTTGAAGTCTTTTTGCTTTTGTTTTCATTTTTCGTCTCTGCGGTGCTTTTAGGAGTCACAATAAATGATGTGTCGTCATCATCCGATCTCTATCCTTACGTCGCAGAAATGATCCAAAACAACATAATGACGCTCGATTCGAACGGCAATTTCAACGGTACTCTTGTGGTAACGCGTGCCGATCTTGCCAGAATATTGTCGCGGTTGTTGAATTACGTTCAAGGGAGAATTCAACCAGTTGCCCAAGTCACTCAATCAACCAGACAAACAAGCTCAGCCACAAATGTTGCGCTTTCTGCGGAACTCTCCTTGAAAATTCAAAAAATCGATGAGGCAATGCAAAAATATTCTGATTTTGAGGCATACGTTACCAACACAGCAAGTTCAATAAATGAACTTGTAAGTGAAGTAGATCAAATTGAAATGCAGTTCAATGCCATGCAAAAACTGGTTGCTTCTCTAACAATGATTAAAGGTGTACCGCCTGCGAGTATGCTATCTAAGACGATTGAAAGAGTTGATAATTTGAATACGAAAGTTGAAACTATGAATTATAAAGTATCTGCGCTCAACACTTCCGTCGAGAAACTGAACTCTAAAATAAATTCTGTTTCAGATTCTTCCAGTGTCACTCTTTCTAAGATAAAAGCTGACATCTCGAATTTACAAATAAGAATGGATTCTATTCAAAATGAAAGACAAAAGGATTCCAAAATGATCTCGGATGCTTTGAATAAGGTTTCGTTATCATCATCTAAAATGAATAAGCTTTCTCAAGAGAACGAATTTCTTAAAAAGAAAGTCTCCTCACTCGAATCAACACTCGGAACAGTTTATGTTTTTCAGGCTCTTGAAGCTGTAGCTGTTGTGGCTGCTTTAATTCTTTGGTACATGTCGAAATGAGAGTTTTGTTCGAGTCTTCCAATGTGTACGACCCCGTAAATGGGAAACAAACGGGGCCTTTTGTTGTGGAAAACGGTCGATTTTCACGTTGTATTCTTGGCGTTGACCATGTAGAAAAGATCGATGGATATGTGTATCCAGGCTTCATAGATTCTCATGCCCATCTTCTTGAAACGGGAATGAAAGTTTTGAACTACTCTCTTGAAGGTCTTAAAAGCATCGATGAAATTTTAGAAATCGCGAACCAAACGGATGCGATGGTATTACGTGGATGGAGTGAAGAATTAATCGGTCGTTATCCGACAAGTGAAGAATTAGACCGAATTGCTCGTCCTCTTATTGTGATCAGAAGATGTGGCCATGTGGGTGTAGCCAACAAACGATTTTTGAGAATGCTTAAACTTGAATCAGATGACGGAGTGTTAAAAGAAGGTTTTCTTTCACAGGCACTCAATTCTATACCACCTATAGAGGTGAGTGAAATAAAAAAAGCGTTGAAAGCAGGAGAAAAAGATTTCTTCAAGCATGGGGTCACAACAGTTCATTCAGATGACATGTACAGAATCCCACCAGATGTTGTAGAGGATGTCATTTCAAAATCTACTATTGACGTTTACGAGCACTACCACATTCATACGACTGATGATTTAAAGGATATTTTGAGTATTCGTCCAAGATCAGTTAAGATTTTAGTGGATGGTTCGCTTGGGGCAAGAACGGCATATCTAAGGACTCAATATTCGGACAGCCCAACAAGAGGAATTCTAAATTTTTCACTTGAAGAGCTTAAAAAGGTAGTTCATGAATCAGATCGAATGGGGATTCAAGTGGTTGCTCATGTCATAGGTGATGGTGCGCTTGATGTAACCTTAAAAGCTTTCGAAGGAACTGATCCTGCTCTTCGTCATAGACTTGTCCACGTGCAAATCGCATGGCCAGAACAGATCAAAAAAATTAAATCTCTCGGGCTTTGCGTGGATGTGCAACCTCAATTTTTTGTCTCCGACAAAAAGATGGCTTTTGAGAGGCTCGGAGAAAGAGTGAATCATGCTTACCCTTTTAAAGCTCTCATTGAGTCTGGAATTCATGTTGCTTTTTCATCTGATTCCCCAGTAGAATTTCCTAATCCCCTGGAAGGGATCAAAGCTGCCGAAGAGCTTGGAATCAAGGTGAAAGATTCTGTAAATGCTTACACTATTGAGGGAGCTTATCAAGAATTCATGGAGAATGAAAAAGGACGATTCGAAGACGGAATGATGGCAGACTTTGTTGTTTTATCTAAGCCAATTGATGACGGATCTGCTGAGGTTATAGCTACTTACAAAAATGGTAGAAAAGTGTGGGATCGCATTCCGCAATGAGTGGAATTGCACGGTGAGTGGAGTTGCCGGAGCGGGATTGTATAGTACGCAACATCTTTTCCACTTCCTCTTTGTGTCTGAGGTGGCAACCGAGTAGTAGGCGCTGGCGATAGCCGAGAAGCGGTAACTGAGCAAAGTGAATGATAAGGAGAGGGAAAATTGTATCTATGCATTGAAGGTGTGATTGGAGTTGGAAAAACGACATTGGCACTCATGATATCCAAAGAGTTTGAATATCATCCTGTGCTGGAAATCGTAGAAGAAAATCCCTTCTTAGCCAATTTTTACAATGATAAAGAGCGTTGGGCTTTTCAGACGCAGCTCTTTTTCCTTTTAAGCAGATATTCTCAACAAGAGGAGCTTTTAAGGGTCGTGAAGTATGAAAATGTAGTTGCCGATTATACGTTCAACAAAGATAAATTATTTGCTCAGATGAATCTTTCGGGTGATCAGCTTAACCTTTATGAACGTGTTTACAACGTTTTAGATTCGAAGGTTGCAAAGCCGGACATAGTTGTGTATCTGAAAGCTTCAGTAGATACACTTATGAGCAGAATAGCGATGAGAGATAGAGTCTTTGAAAGATCGATAAATGGAAAATATATATCCGATCTTGTTGAAGCTTATGATGAACTTTTTTCAAAATATTCTGGGAATTTTGTGACAATAGATGCTGATAAGATCGATTTTGTACGAAGCAAAAAAGATTTCAACCTTATTATTTCCAAAATGAAAGAGTGTGGTGTTGATATTGATAATAGGAGTATGTGGTAACATTGGTGCAGGAAAATCAACCCTTATTGAGATGTTGGAAAAAGAACTTGGCTACATTCCTGTTTATGAAATAGTGGAGGAAAATCCATATCTTTCAGATTTTTATAAAGACATGAAAAAATGGGCTTTTAGTTCGCAACTCTTTTTTTTGATAAAACGATTTGATTTTTTGAAAAGAGTCAACGCATCTAAAGGTATTACGCTCGAAGACAGAACGATAAATGAAGATGTTGAAATATTTGCTCGCAACCTTCATGAAATGGGTTATATTTCTGATAGAGACTGGAAAACCTATACAGCACTTTTCAAAACATTTTCTGATCACCTGCCACAACCTACAGGATTTGTATATCTTAAAGCGTCTGTTCCAACTCTTATTAATCATGTTAAGAGAAGAGGCCGTTCATTTGAAAATGGAATATCAGCTGAATATCTTCGACGTTTGAATGCACTTTACGAGAAATGGAGAGAAAAACTCGATTCTCCAGTTTTAACGCTTGACTGTGACTCTCTCGACTTTGTGATTTCGAAGGAAGATCGAAAAACAGTGATAAGAAAGGTCGCTGATTTTGTGAAAGATCTTTGACCTTCCTTCAAAGACTTGCCCTCTTACCGGATTATCAAGTTGTCTGCGTGACAAACTTCATCATATCCTTTCTTATCATCAGCCAATATTTCGCGTATTTCATCGATCGAAAAATCAACGATTCCACGGCCAATTGAACGTCCACTGTTGATAATTTCTACTGTGTCACCACGATCAAAATTCCCTTTCACTTCGATTATCCCAACAGGTAAAAGGCTTTTACCTTTCATAATGGCATCAGCAGCTCCATTATCAATATAGATTTGTCCGTGTGGTTTAGTCATGAAACCGATCCATGCTTTCCTCGCTCGAAGTCTTTTGCGGGGCAAAAATTCTGTGCCTGTTCTTCCACCACTTAAAATAATGGAAAGCGCGTTAGATTTTCCATTCACAATGACTGATTTAATTCCGGCACGAGATGACATTTTTGCTGCTTCAATTTTGGTGTTAATACCCCCTGTGCCCCAATGACTGTTTTTGACACGTAAAAGTTGTTCGTCATTTTCGTATTTTTCGATGACCTTCCCATCTTTATTCAACACACCGTCAACGGTTGTAAGCAGCATAAGAATATCAGCTCCCCATCCTATTGCTACATACGCCGAAAGTGTGTCATTATCTCCCAGCTTTATCTCATCGATCGCTACAGTATCATTTTCATTTACTATTGGGACAATACCAAATTTCCCAAGGGAAATGAGGGTGTTTCTCAAATTTAAAAATCGACGCCGATTTGTGAAATCATCGCGTGTCAATAGAAGTTGAGCCACTTTCTTTCCAAAGATTTTGAATTTCTCCGAATAAATTTTCATCAATTCTATCTGCCCAATTGCACAAAGAGCTTGCTTTTCAGAAATGCTCATTCCTTCGAACTTTACCAAACCATATCCACCAGCACGAGCACCAGAGCTGACGATGATAATCTGATGGCCCAAATCCTTTGCATCTGAAACCTGTTGTGCTATTGTCATCACGTACTCTTCATCTATTTTTCCATCTTCTCTCACTAAAAGGTTGCTCCCAATCTTGATGACGCATCTCAATTTCTCGTTTGCCCCTCTCCAAAGACAACGTATTTGTATGTTGTCAATTCATTAAGTCCTATAGGGCCTCGTGCATGGATTTTCTGTGTGCTAATTCCCATTTCGGCGCCAAACCCAAATTCTCCTCCATCAGTAAAGCGCGTTGAAGCGTTCACGTATACGACAGCTGCGTCAATCTGCGATGTGAATTTTAAAGCATTTTTGTAGTCCATTGTGATGATCGATTCGGAATGTTTCGTACCATACTTTCTTATGTGTTCGATTGCTTCATCCACATCATTTACCACCTTCACTGCAAGTATGAGATCAAGGTATTCTGTTGACCAGTCGGCTTCAGAAGCTGGAAGCATTTGAGGAACTATATTCATTGTTTCATTGCAGCCTCTTAATTCAACTCCAATTTTTGATAATTTTTTGTAGAGAAGTGGTTCGAATTGATGTGCAATTTTTTTGTGAACAAGGACTTTTTCAACTGCATTGCAAGTTCCAGGGCGCTGAACTTTGGCGTTTTCGATGATCTTAAGTGCCATGTCAAAATCAGCACTTTCATCCACGAAAATGTGGCAATTTCCAATACCAGTTTCCAAAGTGGGTACAGTAGCATTTTTGACAACGAAGTCTATCAACTTTTTTCCACCTCTTGGAATAACCAGATCGAGGTACTCATCCAGTTTGATCATCTCTCCAACGGCTTCGTGAGAAGTATCATCGATCAATTCAACAGTTCCATCTGGAAATTCAGTTCTTTTGAGGGCACTTTTGATCGAACCCACTAAAGCACTATTCGTATTTTGTGCAGATGAACTGCCCTTTAAAAGCAAAGAATTGCCGCTTTTTATCGCAATTGTCGCCGCTTCCACAGTTACATTTGGTCTACCTTCGTACACTATTCCAATAGCACCTATAGGAACTCTCACTTTATTTATTTTCAAGCCATTTGGTAAAACCCAACCTGCATCTACTTTTCCAGTGGGATCTTCCAAATCGATGATCTTTGTAATTGAATCTATTATAGAATCGATCCTTTTATCATTCAGCAATAATCTATCCAAGAGAGAGTCTTTTATTCCCTTAATTTTTGCTTTGTTAACATCTTTTTCATTATCAACGATGATCTTTTTTCGGTCTCTGTCAATTTCGCCCGCTATCGCTTTAAGTGCTAAATTTTTTTCTTTTGGGGTTAGAAATGCAAGACGTGATTTTGCCATAAAGACATTTTTCGCAAGCTTTTTCACGTTTGACATGATATCACTCTCCCCTCGACTTTATGTATGTTTATAATAGCATCTTGTTGCTTCAAATACAATTCGTTTGTGAATAAAGCAATTTCTTTCTTTGTTCATGGAAGAAATAGATAAATCTTTACATATCTAAAAGAGAGATACAAAGTTTTTAGGGCAAAGAAAGGGAAAACGAAGATATTTTTCAATTCTCGCGCTTTGAAGATTCTATTTACAAACAGATTTATATTGCTCCTTGATATGTACAAATAACGGTTATCTCAAAAACAAGCTCAACAAACTTTTGAATCCACATTTTACTTAATCGTTACACCCCATTACTTTATGCACACCTTGCTTGTCATCTTCGAGATATTGAAGTATAATATCTTCGGAATTCATGGTTCCTGTATCCCTCCATTCATTAAGAATTGGTTGGTTCTTAATCTTAGGATACAGGAACTTTTTCCTTTTTTCAACTTTTACAGCATTTATTGTACGCTATCACCCGAGTTACTATTATGAATAAGTTGGAGATTTAGAAGTGTGAAACTATAACATCCATTCTGATGGTTTTAACTACACTACGAAATGAAGGTTTCAAAATTTGAAAAGTTTGGAAATCTTGGAAAGGAAGAGGACAATTGAAGAGATATGACGAAAGAGACACAATGTTTGCCAGAATGACTTATAAAGAGGGCAAGAGAAATTACGAAGACTATTATTTAAATAATCCGGATAAAAAAGCAATTGATGATAAGCTAAGAAAGAGTCCGGGAATATGCTCACCTACAACTCCTACTTACCATCCTATTGATGCGAATTTTGCAATTTCAAATTTCAAATTCCTTTCAGATATTCGTCCTCTAGTTCAAGGAAAAGTTTCTCAAAAAAGAGTTTCAGTAAATCAAAAGGTGATAGTAAAGAGGCTAAAAGAAATTGCTATAGATTGTGGAGCAGATTTAGTGGGCATTGCAAAAACCGAGCCTTATCATTATTACAGTCACAGAGGCAGACCCCTTGAACATTATGGAGAAGAAGTTAGTGATCTTTTGCCTTATGCTATCGTTTTTGGAGTAAAAATGAGAAAAGAAAATATAAAACAAGCTCCCAAGTTACCTGAAGTGGTAGAAAGTTCTATGACTTACGTCCAAACTGCGATAATTGGCATGCAATTGTCTTATTTTTTAAGAGAGTTAGGATACGATGCGAGAAATCACATGGATGGAAATTATTTGGTTGTTCTTCCTCTGCTTGCAAGGGATGCAGGGCTTGGCGAAATTGGAAGAAGTGGTTTGCTGATTACTCCTAAATATGGACCAGCTGTTAGACTCGGAGCCGTTACAACGGAAATACCTCTAAAAGCGGATGAAAGAATGAATGTTGACCTTGCAAGTTTTTGCGATATTTGTGGTATGTGCTCGATAAAGTGCCCCACGCAGGCTATCCCAAAAGGAGAGCGTACAACAATAGGTGGACAGTTGCGTTGGCAAATAAAGCAAGAGAAATGTTACTCTTTCTGGGGGAAAATAGGAACTGATTGTGGCCTTTGCATAAAAAACTGCCCTTTTGGTAATGGGATCGATTTGATGGATTTGAAAAAGTATACGCCAAAAGAGTTGATGAAAAAGGCATAGATGAATTTCGGTAAATTCACCCTTATATAATACAGTTGATCAATTGTTCAACTGTATTATATAACACAAAAATTCACATGTCAAATTGATTTGATAAAGAGCATTTTAAAGTACGATTGATGTATAAACTTTCACGGTTTTTCAGAAGAATCTATGGAAATATGATTTTTCTATTTTCAAAAACAAGAGATAATGCGCGAATAAGGGAGAAAATCTAAGAATAGAATCAAAGATCGCTTCAGATCGCTATATATATTTAGTAATCATCCTCATTTGCCTTAAATCTTATTTGAAAAGGCAAACGCTATTGTGAGAAAATTTGATGTAAATGTTTTCATTTACGTTATATGGGATAAAAATTGTTAAAAATATTTATTAATCTTTCTTCAAAATTATATAATTTAGCGTTTTTTATGTATGTAATCGCTTTCAAAGGAGGGTACATGTCGAGCATAAAAGATGTTGCCCGCGAAGCTCAAGTTTCAATTGCCACTGTTTCAAGGGTTTTCAACAATCCAGCAGTAGTCAGCAACCAAACGAAAACAAGAGTTTACTCTGCAGCAGAGAAATTGGGATATACACCAAATTTTTCCGCAAAAACCATGAGAAAATCCATTGTCGGTACTATAATTGTGATGATCCCGGACATCTCTAATACATTTTTTATAGATATAGTCCGTGGAGCACAAGATTACGCCGAAACACGTGGTTACAACATTCTTATGGGACGCTTCGATATTCATCATTTTGACCTTCAAAAATATATCAAACTGGTAAAATCCAAAGCGGCGGATGGAATAGTGATGGCAATTGGGCACAACAGACATTTTGCGCCGGTTGCTGAAGCCAAAGGTATCCCCATTGTCACAATAGAAGAAGAATTTATGGGAAATCCTTACATATACGTTGACAATTTCGAGGCAATAAGTGAGATTGTCGAATACCTCATTTCCAAAAAAAGATCACAAATCGGATTTTTAGGATTTAAAAGTGAAAGAGAGCGACTTTTGGCTTTCAAAAATGCCATCACGAAAAACAACCTCAAATACGATGAAGAACTTATCAAAAAAGGTGACGAATTTGGTGAAGCTGTTTATGCAAGCGCTCGTGAATATGTTGAAGCAATCTTAAAAATCGGAAAGATTCCAGATGCCGTTGTTTGTGCTTCTGACGTGCTTGCAGCTGGCGTTATAAAATGGCTGATAAAGAACGGATTGAGAGTTCCCCAAGACGTTGCCGTTACCGGTTTTGACAACATAGAGGTTGCAGAACTTGTTCAACCTGGAATAACGACAGTGGAACAGCCGCGTGAAATCATGGGTCGCGAGGCGGCACGATTGTTGATAAACAAGATAGAAGGCCACGAGGTGGCCAAGAAAATCGCTTTTCAGACCAGAATCGTGGTAAGAGAGTCTGCATGAAATCCATGCCCGAAAGGGCTATTTCAATAAAGGGAGGGATTTTTCATGAAACGAGGTATCATTTTAGCGCTTGCACTCATATCCATTCTTGTGTTCTCAAGTTTTGCTGTAACCTTGGTTATGACTGCCGGTGCTGTCGGCCGTGAATACGTGGTGCTCCAACAACAAATAAAGGTATTCGAAGCTCAAAATCCAGGCATAAAAGTGGTTCTCATGCCGATGCCAAACTCTTCTACAGACCGTTACAACCTTTATGTAACCTATTTGAGTGCCGGAATGCCTCAACCTGATATTTTGATGCTTGACGTCATATGGCCCCCAGCTTTTGCAAACTTTCTTGTTAATCTCAATCCGTATTTCTCCAAGTCTGAGCTGAAAGACTTTTTCCAAGGAGCTGTGAAAGCTGACACCTACAATGGAAAACTCGTAGCAGCGCCATGGTTCATAGATGCTGGATTGCTCTATTACAGAAAAGATCTACTCAAAAAATATGGGTTTGAGCCACCAAAAACATGGGCTGAATTGATCCACGAAGCGCAGGTTATATCGCAAAAAGAAGGAATAAAGGGTTTCGTGTGGCAAGGAGCTTCTTACGAAGGACTTACTTGTGATTTCATGGAGTATGTGCACTCTTACGGTGGTGCGATACTTAATGAAAAGGGTCAAGTGGTGTCCGATTCTCCAATGGTCAAAAAAGCACTTCAAACAATGGTTGATATGATCTACAAATACAAAATAAGCCCGGTTGGAGTTACGACTTACATGGAAGAGGAAACTCGTCACATATTCCAAAACGGAGATGCTGTTTTCATGAGAAACTGGCCATACGCTTGGCCTTTGCTCAATAGTAAAGGTTCGAAAGTAGCAGGCAAAGTTGGAGTGGAACCACTTCCGGAAGGAACAGGATTCCCGAATGTTAGACATTCTGCAACTTTGGGTGGATGGCAGCTTGGAATCAACAAAAACAGTGAGCATGTTAAAGATGCTGTTAAACTTATAAAGTTCCTTCTTTCTCCAGAACAAGAAGCGTACAAAGCTATTCATTCTGGGCAGAATCCTTCAAGACTTTCAGTTTACAATAATCCAGCAGTTATAAAAGCAAACCCATTCTACAAATCACTCTGGTCAGTTTTCCAAAATGCTGAACCGAGACCTAAGTCTCCTATTTATCCGCAGATTTCAAGAATAATATTCACCAACGTTAATGCGGCTCTTACAAAGCAGCTGACAGTTGATCAAGCTGTTGCAAAAATAACTTCACAGCTTAAAAGCCTTCTTGGACAGTAATTGCGTTTGTGATGAAAAGCGGGGAGCTTTCCCCGCTTTTTCTGAAGGGAGGATAAAATGCGCGTCAAAAATATAGATCCTTTACATCGTACAGATCCGATTTATGCAGCTATATTTGTTATCCCCACTCTTGCAGTCATTGGTTTCATAGCCTTTTGGCCACTTGGGCAAACCTTTTACAACAGCCTTTTTAAATTTGCACTGATGTATCCGCAAAGTAAGGTCTTTATCGGTTTTTCAAACTATGGTAAGCTCTTTCAAGACTCAAGATTCATGAATGACTTGTGGAATACCGTACGTTTCAGTCTTTGGTCTGTTGGATTAGAGACTCTTTTTGGAATGCTTGTTGCACTCATGCTCAACAAGAAATTCAAATTGCGCGGATTAGTGAGAGCGGCGGTTTTAATACCATGGGCGATACCAACTGTTGTTTCTTCACAGATGTGGCGTTGGATGTATAACGATAACTATGGAATCGTTAACTCCCTCTTGCTCTCTTTACATATATTGAAAAAACCGATCGTTTGGCTTGGTTTCCCAGCAACTGCAATGCCGGCAATCATAAGCGTTGATATTTGGAAAACAACTCCTTTCATGATCTTGCTTCTGTTGGCAGGACTTCAAATGATTCCTGAGGAATTGTATGAAGCGGCACGAATAGATGGAGCGAATGCGTGGCAGAGATTTTGGTCAATAACTTTTCCAATGATACGTCCAACACTTGGAATTGCCTTGATATTTAGAACACTTGATGCCATGCGTGTTTTCGATATCGTATATGTTATGACGAAAGGTGCTGCGAATACCGAGACTCTTTCTGTATATAACCAATGGACTCTTTTTACAAAAGGATTTATTGCTCCGTATTTCGGATACGGAAGCTCAATGTCGGTTATGATATTTCTCATCATAAGCATTTTCGCGTTTTTCTACGTTAAAACCATGAAAATAAAGTTGGATTGAGAGGTGATGGAAATATGAAACACAAAAGACTGAGAAAATTTTTCTTTTACATAGGAGTAGCCGTAATCTTAATCTACTTTCTCTTTCCATTTTACTGGGCAGTTGTCTCTTCAATACGTCCAGCATCTGAATTGTTTTCATCCCATCAATCTCTCATTCCATTTAAAATCCAATTGAATAGTTACATACAAGTTTTCACCGAGAGACCATTCGCTCGAAATATTCTTAACAGTACAATTGTAGCTGGATCGGCAACTTTGCTTTGCCTTGTTATAGGATCACTTGCTGGTTATGCCATCGCGCGTTTGAAGTTTGCAGGGAAAATGCTTGTGATGTTGTTCATTTTATCGGTAAGTATGTTCCCGCAGGTATCGATACTCGGGGCACTTTTTCAAATACTTAGATCCGTTAAATTGATAAATACCTATCCTGGTCTTATCATTCCATATATCGCACTTACAATCCCGTTAACCGTCTGGACACTTCAAAATTTCTTTCGCGATATGCCAAAAGAATTGGAAGAAGCAGCTTACATAGATGGAAGCGGAAAGTTCTCAACATTTCTCAAAATCGTTCTTCCGCTATCAGCTCCTGGTTTAGTTGCAACAGGATTGCTAACATTCATTTTCTCATGGAACGAGTTTCTGTTCGCGTTAACTTTCGAACAATTGCCAAACATGTACACTGTTCCTGTAGCAATTGCAATGTTTACTGGATACTATGTGGTTCCGTGGGGACAAATCATGGCAGCATCTGTGATCGTCACAATTCCTCTTGTGGTGCTGGTTCTTATCTTCCAAAATAAAATCATAGCTGGAATGACGGCAGGATCTGTTAAAGGATAACACAACACATTTTGTTAAAGCAGCTATTTACACACGACCCTTGGAAAATCGCGAAGGGTCTATTTTTTTATGATACAATATCCACGGTGAGGATTTCCAATGAAAAAGAGGAAGATATGACACTTGAACTTGGAAAATTGGAAGAAGCATCTAAGTATTTTAACAATTTGTTGAGAGATTGTACCATGTGTGCACGCAACTGCCACGTAAACCGAGAAAAGCATAAAGGGTTTTGTGGCCAAGCTATATCCGCCAAAATCACCAACGCCGTTCTTCACTTCGGTGAAGAGCCACCTCTTGTTGGAAATGGAGGAGCAGGAGCCGTTTTTTTCGTCGGGTGTGGTATGCGTTGCGTTTACTGCCAAAATTTCGCGTTCAGTCAGCTCAATCACGGACACGAAATGAGTTTCAAAGAACTTGGAAATATCTTTTTGAAGCTCCAAGAATCTGGTGCTACTACTCTCGATCTTGTAACTCCTGAACCTCATCTGCATTCTATACTCGAAGCTCTGCTTTATGCAAAAGAAAGAGGCCTTTCTGTTCCTATCGTATTTAACACATCAAGCTATGTAAATACAGAAACATTGAAACAGTTGGATGGCATTGTCGATATATATCTTGCAGACATACGATACACAAATGACGAATTCGCCATGAAGTATTCTCGTGTGCCAAACTATTGGAAAAAATCCAAAAGAGCTTTGAGAGAAATGTATCGGCAGGTTGGTGCCTTTAATGAAGAAAGAATGCTTGGCTTGATCGTGAGGCATTTGTTACTCCCAAATAATCTGTCAGGGACTCAGAAAGCAATGAGATTCATAGCAGAAGAATTATCTACATCGGTTCCAATATCTCTCATGTCGCAATATTTCCCAGTTTATAAAGCGAGGAATATTTCAGAACTGAATCGCAGAATCAGTAAGGAAGAATATTCAAATGCATTGAAAATTGTGGAAAGGTATGGATTAAGGGGATGGTTTCAACCACTTGGTGAAAAAGAAAATGGCGTTTATGCGAAAGCCATTTGAACATTTTTGTTTTCATTTGTAATTTGGAGGCGAAGGAGGAAGCGGAATGGAAGGAAGGATAAAGGCTCATCCAATCCTCGAATTCAGGCGCGGAAAGCGCGTAAAGTTCTATTTTGAGGATCGCGAAATAGAAGCCTATGAAGGCGAGACAGTTGCCGCTGCACTTCAAGCTAATGGGATAAGAGTGCTCAGATATACTCCAAACACTAAAAGGCCCGCTGGCTTGTTTTGTGCGATAGGTAAATGCTCTTCGTGTTTGATGAAAATAGACGGTGTCCCAAATGTACGCTCTTGCATGACAAAGGTCAGAGAAGGCATGCACGTCAGAAGGCAAAATGGAAGAGGTGACGTGCTGTGAAATCCTACGAAACGATCGTTGTTGGCGGAGGACCAGCCGGTATGATGGCAGCAATTACACTCGGAAGTAAAGGTGTTAAAACCCTCATTTTAGACGAAAATGATGAACTTGGTGGACAACTTGTCAAACAAACCCATAAATTTTTTGGTGATCACGCTCACTACGCTTCTGTTAGAGGGTTCGAAATAGCGCAAAAATTGCAAGAAAAGATATTTCAAGATACCAACATAGAAGTTGAAACCTCTGCAACTGTTATAGGCATATATCCAAACAAGATGGTCGTTTACGCGAAAAACGGAAAAGAATTTAAAGCCACTTACGAAAAACTTTTGATCTCTACAGGTGCAATGGAGAAACAGTTGCCATTTATAAATTCAGATCTTCCGGGAGTTTATGGAGCTGGAGCAGTTCAAACTCTGATGAATGAATATGGAGTTATGCCTGGAAGGCGATTTCTCATCATTGGCTCTGGAAATATAGGTTTGATCCTCGCATACCAACTTATCCAAGCCGGTGCAGAAGTTAGAGGAATTGTGGAAGCACTTGGAAAAATCGGAGGATATGCCGTTCATGCCAAAAAGATAAAAAGGTTAGGTGTACCAATATTTCTCAAACATACAATTGTAAGAGCCATAGGAAACGAAAGCGTTTTGGGTGCAGTCATCGCAAAAGTAGATAACAATTTTAATATCATTCCTGGTACCGAAGTAGAAAAAGTTGCTGATACTATATGCGTTTCTGTTGGACTGACTCCTTTATCTGAACTTGCCGAACAAGCAGGATGTAAAGTTGAATACATTCCACAGCTTGGTGGATATGTTCCAGTTAGAAATGAGAGAATGCAAACGTCAAATCCAGATGTTTTCATAGCTGGAGATCTTTCATCGATTGAAGAGGCTACGACTGCTATGATAGAGGGAAAAATAGCGGCACTGGAAATGTCCCGAAATTTTATCAAAATAGCTGCTAACAAGAAAAACATCGAAAATGAGATTAACGATGAAATTAAAACTTTAGCACTTTTCAGAAGTGGGCCGAAATCAGCAAAAATCAGAACTGGTCTTGAGAAATTTGGAATAAATATCAAGCATGTGCCTAAGATTGAATCTTATGGTGTTCAAATTGGACCAACCGGGAAACTTAGAGCCATTGTAGATTGTACAGAAGAGATTCCCTGCAACTCTTGTGAAGCTGCATGTTCATTTGGGGCAATTCATATAGGTGAAAATCTCAACAGTACACCAGTTGTAGACTATGATAAATGTACAGGATGTGCAACATGTGTAACAGCTTGCCCTGGTCTTGCGATCCACATGTTGAAAGAAGATTTGGAAAATTCTACAGCCCTTGTTGGAATACCATATGAGCTTTTACCATTACCTGAAAAGGGACAAAAAATGTGGGCGTTGGATGAAGATGGGAATTATGTTTGCGATTCAATTGTTAAGAGAGTCGTGAAATATCCAAACAAAACAAATATTGTTTACATTGAGGTTCCCATAGAATTTTCTCGAAAAGTTCTAAGCGTATCCTTTCCCAAGAAAGAAAGTCCATTTGTTTGCAGATGCGAAGAAATAACTTTAGATAAAATAGAACGTGTAGTAGATTCTGGAATCACAGATTTTGAAGAGTTGAAGAGATTAACACGGGTTACCATGGGACCGTGTGGTGGCAAAAATTGCAAACTCGTCGTGCTTGGAATACTTTCCAGAAAAACCGGTGTGCCAATTTCGAAACTTTCTCATGGAACATCTCGTCCACCTGTAAAACCCGTAGAATTTTCTTTGTTCATGAAAGGCAGTGATCCAACATGATCTCTCAGGCATCAGTTGTTATAATAGGCGGAGGAATAATAGGTACCGCAATCGCTTTCAACCTCGCGAAGTTAGGGGTTAAAGATGTTTCAGTTTTCGAAAAATCCTACATTTCATCAGGATCAACCGGGAGATGTGGTGGTGGCATACGACAGCAATGGACGTCGCCGATGAATGTACGTCTTGCCATGAGGAGTGTTAAATTGTTTGAGCGATTCAAATTGGATGTCGGAATGGATATAGAGTACTATCAAGGTGGGTACTTACTCCTTGCATACACAGAGAAAGAAGTCGAAGATTTCAGTGAAAATGTTAAAATGCAAAGAGGAGAAGGCCTTGATGTGGTGCTTTTGACTAAAAGGCAAATTGCACAAAAATTTCCTTTTATGAATCTCGAAGGAGTTAAAGGTGGTACGTGGTGTCCAACAGACGCTCACGCCAACCCTCAAATTGCCAACATTGCGTATGCTATGGCAATAAAGCAAATGGGTGTTGATCTTAACACTTATACCACAGTTGAAGGAATAGACACTCAAGGTGGGAAAATCGTTGGAGTTCAAACTAACAAAGGATATGTCAAAACTAATATAGTCATTAATGCTGCAGGTGGGTTTTCCCACGAAGTAGGTCTCATGGCTGGTGTGGATATTCCAACTTACAGCGAACGGCATCAAATACTCGTAACGGAAAGTATAAATCATGTTCTTGATCCAATGGTCATAAGTTTTCGAAATAACTACTACGTGCGTCAGACTATGCATGGTTCGTTTGTTATGGGTCAAAGCGACAAGAAACCAGCTAAAGGGAACGATCTCGGTCACACGATAGAATTTTTGGAAGAAATGGCACCTAAGATGGTTCATGACTTCCCATTTATGAACCATCTTCATATTGTGAGGCAATGGTCCGGCGCCTATGATCTTTCTCCCGATGCACAACCGATAATAGATGAATCAAGAAGTGTATCAAGGTACATCTTTGCGGTTGGCTTTAGCGGGCATGGATTCATGTTGGCTCCGGCGGTTGGGGAAGCAGTTGCCGAAATGGTAGTATACGGTCGCTCTAAAACGACAGATATAAGCAATCTTGGAATGTCAAGATTTGCAAGTAAGATAGAGAAAGAACATAATGTTGTTTGAAGGAGGTAAGCATTCGTGAGAGAGATAAAAGAATTCGAAAATCTCAAAGTTATCGATTTCAAATCACCAAGTGATGTTGCAAAAATGGAAGAAGCGCTCAGAAAGGTGAGATCCGAATTTGGGAAGCATTATAAAGCACTTATTGGGGGTAAATGGGTAGAGACAAAACAGAAAATAACTTCAACTAATCCCTCTAAACCTTCCGAAGTAGTTGGCTATGTTCCAAACTGTGGTGAAAAAGAAGCTGATTTGGCCTTCGAAGCTGCTTGGAAAGCTTTTGACAGCTGGAAATTCACCGAGGCTGAAGAAAGGGCAGAGTATCTTTTTAAAATAGCTGATATACTGACGGAAAGACGTTTTGAATTTGATGCGTGGATGGTTTATGAGACAGGAAAAAATTGGATAGAAGCGGACGCTGATCTTGCGGAAGCCGTGGACATGCTAAACTTCTATGGAAGAGAAGCGATAAGGTACTCAAAAGGGTACGAACCACATCAAATTCCAGGTGAAAAGAACGAATTGAAGTACATTCCAATTGGTGTTGGAACGATCATTCCACCATGGAATTTTCCAATTGCCATCCTTGTTGGAATGACCTCTGCTGCAATCGCTGCTGGAAACGCTGTAATTCTTAAACCCGCTTCAATTTCCTCGGTCATTGCAGCAAAGACCGCAGAAGTTTTCAATGAAGTTGGATTGCCGGATGGTGTTTTCAACTTTTTGCCTGGCTCTGGAGCAAAAGTGGGTGAGTATCTTGTAAAACATCCAAAGACTCGTTTTATCTCTTTCACTGGTTCAAAAGATGTTGGTTTGAGAATTAATTCCTTAGCAGCCGAGCATCAACCCGGACAGCACTGGATAAAGCGTGTCGTTCTTGAAATGGGTGGAAAAGATGCTGTTGTAGTTGATGAAACAGCCGATCTGGATGCTGCTGCTGAGGGAATAGTAGTTAGTGCTTTCGGTTTCCAAGGTCAGAAATGCTCTGCTGGCTCCAGAGCCATAATAGTTGATGCGGTGTACGATGAAGTTATAAAAAAGGTGAAAGATAGAGTTGAAAAGATAAAAATCGGTGATACTTCAGAACAAGAAAACTGGCTGGGCCCTGTCTCGAGTGAAAGTGCTCTTAAAAAGGTGATGAATTACATAGAAATTGGGAAGGGAGAAGGAAAATTGCTCGTCGGGGGGAAACGCCTCAATCGAGAAGGATATTTTGTGGAACCAACCGTCTTCATTGATGTTGATCCAAACGCGAGAATAGCACAAGAAGAAATCTTTGGTCCGGTTTTGGCAATAATAAAAGCAAAGGACTTTGAAGATGCTTTAAGGATAGCCAATTCCACAGAATATGGATTGACCGGGGCACTGTATTCAAAAGATAGATCAAGAATAGAAAAAGCCAAAGCAGAGTTTCACGTGGGAAATCTTTATTTTAATAGAAAATGTACGGGTGCCCTTGTTGGTGTTCAACCCTTTGGAGGCTTCAACATGTCCGGAACGGATTCTAAAGCGGGTGGAAGAGATTATTTGTTGCTGTTCTTACAAGCAAAGTCCATAGCAGAAAGGATCGTTTAAGTGGCATGTGAATCTTTCTAACCTATCGAGATTTTATTAAATAACTCACGTTGTGCGTCAGCTTTACAACCTATGAAAATTTGTCAAATAAACATCGCTTTTCAAGCGATAAAAGAATTTTTTTCGAAGTCTTATCAAGCCCGATTCGCTCGTTTATCCATCTTCCAGTTCACATCGTGAGGCACGCTCAGACACTCATCCGTGAGTGCTTCGCTTTCTCAACACATCCGTGTGTCTTCTTCGCAGCTACCGCTTTGGTCGTAAAAGCGAGAAAACATTGCACACAGTGCAATCTCGCTCCTCACTCTTGTGAACTTGGCGATGGCGAGCTCATATGTCTTGATGAAAACTTCGAGGGATACTCTAGAAAATCAAGAGTGAAATAAGAAATAAAGATATTCAGTTTTAATGAAAAAAGGTCATTGAAAAAGCTTAAGTCATGAAGAAATTTGGGTCAAAGTTCTCACCTCTTGTCCATAAAGTATAAACGAGCACAGCAAGTTTTCTGGCAATAGCGACCAAAGCAACTTTTTTAGGTTTTCCTCTCTTAACAAGACCAAGATATTTATCTCTGTATTTGCCAGGATAACGTATCACTCTAACGGCGAGATTGTAAAAAGCCTGTCTAAGGATAGAATTACCTTTTTTGGATATGCTGCCAGAATAGAAGCTCTTACCACTTTGATGAATGACAGGGTCAAGGCCAGAATAAGCGACAAAGGCTTTGGAAGATTTGAATCTCGAGATATCTCCGACTTCAGAAATGATTTGAGCTAACGTTACAAAACCAACGCCTTTGATTGAAGAGATGGGATTGTCAGGAAATTGGGAAAGAATCTGTTGAATTTTACTCTCAATTCTTTCGATTTGTTCAGAAAGGCTTTGGACTTGAGTGATTATGGAAGAGATTATGAGAGAATGAGAGCCAAAAGCATCTCTGAGGCCTATAGACCTTTTCAAAGAAGATATGAGAGATAGAGCTTTTGATTCATTCCAATTTCTGAAAGTGCAAAGCAGTTTCACGACATCTTGTTGATTGTTGAGTATATCCTGGCGTGTAGGGAAACGTTTGAGAAGAGAGAGAAGGACCTTAGAATTGATTTCAAAGAAGTTAAGTATTTCAGGCATGTCAAGTCTGAGGAAATTATGCAAGCGTCTGTAAAGTGATGAACGTTGTTGAACGATAGAATTTCTGAATCTAACAAGCTCTCTAAGAGCATTAAGCTGATTTGATGGAATATTGGAAAGACGAAGGGAATTAGAAAGTTGAGAAAGCACAATTGCGATACTGCGAGCATCTATTGAGTCGGTCTTTGAATGAGAGGATGCCTTAAGGAAATGCTTGATGGTATAAGGATGAAGCAAGAGAGGTTCAAAGCCATTTGATGAAAGGAAATTGTACAGGCTCATGTGATAAACACCTGTTGACTCCATGGCGATAAGCACATCCTCGTGGATATTTAGAAGCTTTGAAAGGAACTTTTCAAAGCCTCTTCGAGACTGATGAAAAGAAAGGGCAATGGATTTTGAAGAATCAGGATAAAGGATATAGACGTTGAACTTGTTGGATGAAACGTCAATACCAATGTAAACCATTTTAAAATCCTCCTTTCGACATTCCCATGATAGGTTCGGTCTCGAAGACCATTACTCTCAAACGTGATAAGGAGGTTGGCCCAATCCCTTGAGCAGGCTTTGAAGCCTATGAGATGGACGGGCTCTCTCCGTTTTTAAGTGTTTCATCTAACAACTATATTTTACATGGGAGATGTGAAAAATCCCTTTATTTACAGATTTTGAATCGTCTTGTAATGTTCGCGCACAACTTGAGTAATTTATTAAAGAGGAGGAGTGCCTCGACCCAGATAGCTGTTAACCTAAATCTGGCTAACGTTTTTCTGAGGGAGGCACATCATTAATGAAAAACCCAAAAACTACCAAAGAACCAGTTTTTAACTATGAATTTACACTATGTAAAGATCTCATCCGCATCCACAGCCACCATGATGACCTTTGTGTCCCATCTTATCACCCATTTTCATGTGTTCGTGCTCAGTTTTTTTAATGTACTTTTCGGGATTCCTGTTGAATTTTTTTGCGCAATCATCAGAACAAAAGTAGTATTCAATTCCTTGATAGGGTATTGTAACCTTTGCATCTTCAGGTGATGTTGACATTCCACATACTGGATCTTTGTACTTCCCCGCACCTTTCATTTTTCCCATTCCTTCCATTTTTCTCACCTCTGTTTTTTTATTATTGCTCGTAATCTTCGAGCAATTCTGAAATCTTGTTCACTTCATCTATCTTGGCATTCAGAGCTTCGATAGCCTTTTTAACATCTATTTTTTTATCCTTTGCAAAAACTTCCACGGTCTCCATCTTAGAACAACATGCGTTGAATCCCAATTTGAACAGTTCTGGTTCCAAAGACGGATCCATATCCATGATCTCTTTGAGTGTCATTTTTTCATTAACATGTTTGAGCTTCATTACAGACCCACCTCCTTTTTCAATCAATAGAATGCTTTTTAAGCCTTAGGGAATTCGTGACAACATTTACCGAACTCGACGCCATTGCTATTTCAGCTATAACGGGGTGCAAAAGTCCAATACCAGCAAGCGGTATAGCGACAACATTGTAGAAGAAAGCCCAGAATAAATTTTGGCGTATTTTTTGGAAGGTTGCTTTGGAAAGCTTAATGGCTTTCACAACTCCCCAAAGATCGCCTTTAACTAGGGTTATATCACTGGCTTCTTTAGCTATGTCTGTACCGGTTCCTATGGCTATCCCAACATTAGCTTGTTTCAAGGATGGAGCATCGTTTATACCATCCCCGACCATTGCCACAATCCTTGACTTTGATTGAAGTTTCTTTATCTCTTCTATCTTGTCAGAAGGTAACAAGTTGTATCGCACATCATCGATTCCCATTTGCTTGGCAACAGATTTAGCTGTAAACTCGTTATCTCCGGTAAGCATGACGGTCTTTATTCCCATTTCTTTAAGCGCTTTTATTGCTTCGTGTGCGCCTTCCTTTATGGTATCAGCGAGAGCCACTGTTCCAAGGTATTTTCCATCTTCCTCAAAAGCCATTATGACGGTTTTCCCCTCTGTTCCATATTTTTGAACATCTGGAGGAATTACGACTCCTTTTGAAGAAGCAAGCCGCGGACTTCCAACGAAGATCTTTTTTCCGTCCACGGTTCCTTCTATTCCAAGGCCTGGACGAACAAGTAAATTTTCTACTTTTTCGAATTCTACGCCTTTAGACTGAGCGTATTCGACGATCGCTTTACCAAGCGGATGCTCAGAATAACTTTCTATTGAACCGATCATTTTAAGGAAATCACTTTCTTCCATTTCCGATTTGACATCCGTAACGTGTGGAACTCCGCTAGTTATTGTTCCAGTCTTATCAAAAACAACTGTGTCCAGGTCCTTTGTCGTTTGTAAAGCTTCACCGGATCTGATCAGTATTCCTTCCGACGCTCCTTTTCCAGAGCCAACCATCAAGGCCGTTGGAGTGGCTAAACCGAGTGCACAAGGGCAGGCGATAACGAGAGTAGCGACTGCCGCAAATATTGCTGCAGAAAGAACATCAAGATTGGGATTAACCCACGGTAGGAAAGCTGAAGCCCAAACCATTATTCCATGACCCGCAGTGGGATCAAGAAGCCAAAAAAGGAAGACACCTGCTGTGATAAGAAGCACAGCTGGAACAAATATGCCAACAATTTTATCTGCAAACGCTTGTATGGGAACTTTTGTGCCTTGCGCTTCATCAACAAGTTTGATTACCTGGGAGAGAAAAGTATCTTCTCCAACACGCGTGACTCTTACTTTGATCGTACCCAATTGGTTAACGGTCGAACCGATTACTTCGTCTCCAACTGTACGCCTTGCGGGCATAGATTCACCTGTTGCCATTGATTCATCAACCGTGGTATCTCCATCCAATATCACTCCATCTGTTGGAATTTGCTCTGCAGGCTTCACAATCATGATATCGCCCACCGCAAGAGACTCCGTTGGTATTTCGATCTCTTTGCCGTTGTCATCAAGAATGCGTGCGTTCTTTGCACTCATCTGAAGAAGTTTTTTAATAGCTTCGGATGCTTTCCCTTTTGCTGCCGTTTCAAGATATTTCCCTACTAGGAAAAAGCCCATGATCATTGCACCTACAGCTGAATAATCGGCTATCTTCATTCCGGCGAGTGCTAAAATTCCTGTCGCAAAAGAAGCTGCAACTCCAAGCAAAATAAGAACATCCATATTTGTACTCCGATGAATTATCGCTACCAAACCACTCCTTATAGGAGCATACCCTATTATGAAGATCACAGGAAACGACACTAAAACGCTAATCCAATTAAAATAAGGTATTTTGATACTCGTCATATCGAGAATCATCAAGATCGCAAGAGGACCTGTAATTGCCCATGCCCAGATCATCTTCAGCTTTGCTGTTCTCATTCTTTGAGAGAAATCATCTTCACGAGAAGCTTGCTTTTCATGCGATATCACAAGTTCGTATCCGGCGTTTGAAACTGCCCTTGCCATTTCACGCTCAGAAACGATGTGAGGATCTATCACAACAGTTGCCATTTCTGTAGCAATGTTAACAGATGCATTTTTAACACCTGGTACTTTTTTCAGCGTTTTTTCAACAGTCGTTGCACAAGATGCACAAGTCATGCCATTGACTTTGTAGGTCTTTTTTGTATCAGCATTTTCTTCCTCGACTTTAATAAGCGACGCGTCATATCCGGTATTTTTAACTATGCCTATCAATTGGTCGGGATCTATCTCTTCTCCTTCAATTACAGCCCTCTCAACCGCGAAATTCACGACCGCTTTAGCACCTTCAGCTTTCTTGTTTAGCGCCTTTTCGATTGTCAATGCACAAGATGCACAAGTCATGCCTTTTAGGTCCAAGATAACTTTTTTCACAATTAATTCCCTCCCTCTTTATAAACTCACTCCAGTGTCGCAATGATTCTTTTTAGGACACCACTTATTTCATTCAAAGAACTTTGAACTCCGGGATCTTCTGTCTTTATAATAGATGTTGGCTCGGGGTAAATTACATTGTATCTATCCTTTTCTTCAAAGATCCCGATCTTACAAGGGAGATTGATCCCGAGCGATATTTCAGAAGCAAGTATTTTCTCAGCGTTTGATGGATTACACATGTCGATTACGTAAGCATTGCCATTACACTTCATGCCTTTTGAAGTGAGTATTTTTTTGAAATCGTACTCTGATAGGATTGAAAAGCCTTCTTTTAAAATTGCTTTTTTTAGAAGAGCCTTCAAACTTTCAAAATTCCTCTCACTTACATTTTTCTTTACCATTTTCATTGTTAGCACCTCCAGAATTTTTTAATCACTATATGTAAAACAAATTTTCATAGTACTCGGTGACAAATATTTTTTATCGTTTGTTAAGGGATTCTGTATTACCCCCACCCCGGGGGGCGGCTACAACAATAGAATACCCCTTTTTTGTTTCTGTACAGTTAAGAAAAAATTAAGAATACACTGTTTCAACTGAATAAAAAATTCGACAACCAACCCTGTTTTTTGTGGTATTATTCTAAAAGGATCAGAGGTGATACTATGGCCAAGAAAGATAAGAAGGAGACAAGATGGAGAGTTTTGGATATTTTCGAAAATGGAGTAAAAGCAGAAATAGTCAAGGGATTTCTCGAAGAGAATGGAATAATGACAATTGTGAGAGATTCAACGAGTCCGTACGGTGGAGACGCTTACTTTGGACAATCAGGTCCTAAAGAATTGCTCGTTGCAAAAGAAGATGAAGATGAAGCTAGAAGGCTTCTTAAAGAAAAAAATAGAGAGTGAGGAGGAAAAGAGATATGGAACTAAAAAAAACGCCCCTCTACGATGAGCACAAAAGGTTAGGAGCTAAGCTTGTGGAGTTTGGCGGTTGGAAAATGCCAGTTCAGTATTCTTCTATAATTGAAGAACACAAAACCGTCAGGGAAAATGCGGGACTTTTTGACGTTTCACACATGGGTGAAATACTCATTGAAGGTGCAGATGCTTTGAATTTTGTGGATCATATTATCACCAATTCGGTATCTAAACTTAAAAATGGTCAAATTTGCTATACTCCCATGTGTTACACAAACGGCACGATCGTGGATGATCTTCTCGCTTACAGATTTTCAGACGTAAAGGTACTTTTAGTTGTTAACGCCTCCAATACAGATAAGGACTACAAGTGGATAAATGATCAAAGTAAGGGTTTTCGGGTAAGCATCTCAAATAAATCTCCCAAGTATGCTCAGCTTGCATTACAAGGGCCAAAAGCTGAAGAAATATTGACAAAGATTTCCGGCGTGAATCTTTCCGAAATCGAATTTTATCACTTCACAACTGGACGCATAAACGGCATTGAATCTATAGTGTCAAGAACTGGATATACCGGCGAAGACGGTTTTGAGCTTTATTTCGATGCTGAATCCGCTATCCCCATGTGGAGAAGAATACTTGACATAGGAAGTTCCTATGGTGTTAAACCATGTGGTCTTGGAGCACGCGATACGCTGAGATTTGAAGCATGCTACATGCTGTACGGGAATGATATAGACGATACCACTACTCCCCTTGAAGCAGGACTCAAGTGGGCTGTAGATTTTGACAAAGCTGAATTTAACGGTAAAGAAGTACTTGTGGAACAAAAAGAAAAGGGCCTAAAGAGAAGACTTAGAGGGCTTGAAGTTTCAAAAGGCGTTGCTCGCCATGGATATAAGATATTTACGGAAAATAAAGAAATTGGGTATGTTACAAGTGGAACGAAATCTCCAACGACCGGAAGATCCTTAGCACTTGGATATATTAATATAGAACATTCAAAATATGGTACAGAAGTGGAGATAGAGATTCACGGAAGGCGCATCCCGGCAAAGATAGTTAAAACTCCGTTTTATCGCGGAAGTGTAAGATCCGGAAAGTAAAGACAGTTCATGAATTGTCCTTACATTTGAATAATGAATTTAAAATCTTGGAGGGATTAAAATGAAGAAATATACTAAAACTCATGAGTGGGTAGAAGTTAACGAAAAAAGTGCAACTGTTGGTATTTCCGAACATGCTCAAGATGAACTCGGAGATATAGTATATGTGGATCTTCCTGAGGTCGGTAAAGAGGTAAAAGCGGGTGAAGTCCTCTGCTCAGTTGAATCTGTCAAATCCGCAAGTGATATCTACGCGCCTATAAGTGGGAAAATCATTGAGGTAAACAAAGTCTTAGAAGATGCTCCAGAAACTGTCAACAAGTCTGCGGAAGGCGATGGTTGGATCGCAAAGATTGAAATTTCAGATCCCAGCGAAATTGACAAATTGCTTGATAAAACAGAATACGATAAGCTTGTGGAAGAAGAAAAATAAAAATCAGGGACGTTGCTTTGCTTGTCACGCGTTTACGTTTAGATTTGTTCAAAGAAAAGAGGGGCTTGAAATGGATCCTTATATTCCTAATACAGAATCCGAAGTGGAAGAGATGTTAAAGGTGGTAGGCATTGACAGCATTGATAAACTTTTTTCTTCCCTTCCACAAGAGAAACGTGTAAAATCATTGGGATTGCCAGAAAGTCTCGATGAGTTTAACGTGTTTTTGAAGTTAAAAAAGATGGCTTTAAAAAATGCAGATGCACAACATTTCACATATTTCTTAGGTGCAGGAATGTACAATCATATCATACCTTCTGTCGTGCATCAAATAGTATCAAGGGGAGATTTTTATACGGCTTACACACCTTATCAGGCTGAAGTTTCCCAGGGATCCCTTCAAACTATGTTTGAGTTTCAGACTATGATCTGTGAGCTTACAGGCATGGGTATATCCAACGCATCTATGTACGATGGGGCATCGGCTACTGCAGAAGCTGCGCTTATGGCGGCGCGCTTTAAAAAGAAATACAAAGTCCTTGTATCCGATGCTCTTCATCCAGAGTATATCGAAACCATAAAAACTTATGCTTCCGGTCCTGGAATAAAAATCGAAACTTTTCGTCACAACGAAAGTGGTGCGATATCAATAGAAGATTTAAAGTCCAAGATCGATGAAGAAACAGCTGGGGTAATTGTCCAATATCCAAATTTTTTCGGCGTTATTGAAGACTTAGAAGCAATCCGCGAAGTATCAAAAGATATACTATTGATTACTGTAACAAACCCGATATCTCTCGGGGTTCTTGAGGCTCCAGGGTTTTTCGGCGTTGATATAGTGACAGGAGATGGACAGCCTCTTGGCATCCCTATGAATTTAGGAGGGCCTTCGTTTGGGATTTTCGCGATTCGCGACGATATGAAGCTTGTACGTACGATGCCTGGCAGAATAATAGGGGAAACAGTAGATGTGGATGGTAAGCGTGGTTTTGTCATGACACTTCAAGCGCGTGAACAACACATTCGCCGTGAAAAGGCAACATCTAATATTTGTTCAAATCACGCTCTCGGTACGTTGTACGCTTCCGTTTATCTTTCTTTAATAGGCCCAAAGGGGCTCAAAGAAATTGGAGAATTAAATGTGGCAAAGTCACATTATCTACTTGAGAAACTCGAAAAAACAGGCCATTTTGAGAGGAAATTCTCTGGAGAGTTTTTTAACGAGTTTGTGGTGAAAACTGACATAAACGTTTCAAAATTTCAAGAAAGACTTTTGAAAGCTAACATAATCGGTCCTATAGAGCTTGGCAAGTTTAATAACTTGTTTTCACGTGAAAGATTCTCGGACAGTGACCTAATGTTTTGTGTGACCGAAGCAAATACTACAGAAGAGATCGATCGTCTGGTCTCCATAGCGGAGGCGGTTTAAGATGGAATTGATTTTTGAAATATCCAAAAATGGGAGAAGAGGTTTTATCCCGCCAAAAATGGACATCAAACCTTATAAATTATCATCAAAGTACGTTAGAAAAAGTTCTCTAAAATTGCCTGAAGTTACGGAAGGAGATGTGGTCAGACATTACACAAACCTCTCCAGATTGAATTACGCTGTAGATACGGGATTTTATCCGTTGGGCTCTTGTACGATGAAATACAATCCAAGACTATCTGAAAGAATTGCTTCACTTTCTGGATTTGCCGAGATACATCCGTACCAAAATCCAGAAACAGTCCAGGGTGCGTTGGAGCTTATGTACAAACTTGGCGAATCCCTCAAAAAGATAAGTGGAATGGATGCAATCACCTTGCAACCTGCTGCTGGAGCACATGGTGAGTACACTGGTATAGCTGTAATCCGCAAGTACCATAGAGATAGAAAAGATTTTAATCGTGATGAAATAATAGTTCCAGATTCCGCTCATGGTACTAATCCAGCATCTTCAGCGATGAATGGTTTCAAAGTTGTGGAAATCAAATCTGATGATCGTGGAATGGTAGATGTGGAAGAACTCAAAAAAGCAGTAAGTTCGCACACAGCTGGTATGATGCTCACTAATCCAAATACACTTGGTATTTTTGAAGAAAACATTCTTGAAATCTCAAAGATCGTTCACAGTGCTGGGGGACTCATGTACTACGATGGCGCTAACTTGAACGCCATAATGGGTCAAATTAGGCCAGGAGATCTTGGCTTTGATATCGTTCATTTCAATCTTCACAAAACCTTTTCCACACCTCACGGAATGGGGGGGCCAGGTTCTGGTCCAATCGCTGTAAAAGCATTCCTTACCGATTTTCTACCCGTTCCAATTATTCTAAAAAAAGGTGAAAAATACGTATTAGATTTCTCACTCAAAAAGACCATTGGTAAGGTCAGAAGTTTTTACGGAAACTTTAGTGTCCTCGTCAAAGCGTATGCTTACATTCTCATAATGGGCGAGGAAGGAATAAAACGTGCAAGTGAAATGGCAGTCTTAAACGCCAACTACTTAAGAACAAAGATTTCAAAGATATTAAAAGTGCCATACAACGCTCGATGTATGCATGAATTTGTGGCCAGCACGACTAATTTGCAAAACAAAAATATAAAAGCACTTGATTTTGTCAAACGCATGTTAGACTATGGCATTCATCCACCAACGGTTTACTTCCCTCTAATAGTTCATGAAGACATCATGGTTGAACCGACTGAAACCGAATCTAAAGATACGCTCGATCGCTTTGTCGAGATCGTGACAAAAATAGCCAAAGAAGCTAACAAAAATCCCGAAGTTCTTAAAAGTGCTCCACATGAAACGCCTGTTAGGAGGCTGGATGATACTAAGGCAGCAAGGCACCCGATTTTGAGGTGGAAAGAAAATTGAATTCAAAAAAGGAAGCGCCGGGGCAGAGCGCTCCGGCTTTTTTTGACGAAAAAACTGAAAATTTTTTGCTTTTTAGAGATGTAATCCAAAAATACAAGCCTATCAGTGTCTTTGGGAGAAAGGCTTTTCTTAGATTAAAACCATTGGGTTCGGAAGAACTTAAAGAACATTTTAATTTTCTTTCTAAAATAAAAAGGTGTGAAAATGATCGTTTGAGAATTGAACACATTCTTGAAGACTTTCACGAAGTGGTTGAAAGCTTAAAAATGATAGAAATTGGAAGAGCAACACAAGTAGATCTCTTTGAACTCAAACGCTTTGTTCATCACCATGCACTTTTGAAATCTTTGATTCAAAAACACATTCCAGATTATTTACATTCTTTGGACGATTTGTGGCGTATTCTTGATCCTCAAAACAGTGGATCGTACGCGTTTGCTCCTCAAAATCAAGAGATATCTATCTTAACCAAAAAGTGTGAATCCATACAATTTGAAATATCAAAACTTTATCACGAGCGTGCCGAGGAGATTAAATTTCGATTTGGGATACTTCCGAAAGACAAAAGATTCATCATAAATCGAAGAGATGCAAAAATTCTCCTCAATTCCGATCTCGTCATGGTTGAAAGAGAAGGCATAAAATCTTACACATTTATCATAAGGCCTACGGATAAAATATTAGCCCTTGAAGATGAGCTCCTCAATCTTGAAAACCAACTGAAAGATGCACAAAATCAAGAGGTAAAACGCCTCATAAAAGAGGTAGCTAAACATACAGACAGAATTAGAAACGAGATAATCAAAATAGCTGATTTAGACATCGCATTTGCCCAACTTCGTTCTTTGAGAGATAAATTGGTGTTTCCCGAGTTTGATTCAAGAATAGACCTGAAAGACGCGTTTCATCCCTTGATACTTGAATCAGTGAAGTTAGATGGCTTTGAATACACCCCGCTCACAGGAAGTTTTCAAAAGGGTTTAACCATGATATTTGGACCAAACATGGGAGGAAAAACCACAACACTGCGAACAGTAGGACTTGTTTGTGCAATGGCAATGTACGGATTTTTGGTACCAACTTGCCAAGCTACTGTTCCCCAAATAGATTGGATAAGATACATTGGCATAACACCCGGTGTTGATGGGCTATCTGGTTTTGCCACACAGATCACAGCTATGGCTGAGACATTCAACATGAAAGGTCGTGGGTTAATACTTGTCGACGAATTTGGAGTTGGCACCAATCCATACGAAGGAGAAGCATTAGCCACTGCTTTAGCTGATACACTCGCAAAATCATCAAATTTTTCCATAATGGTAACACACTATAGAAAAGCTATAGAATCGGTAAAATGTAAGAAGTACACAATGGGGCGTTTGAATTTTGATGGAAAAATCAGCGCAGAAAATGTCAGAGCGAAAATAGATCATCATCTTGTAAACGGAGCTGTTACCAAGCTGGGAGATGCGATAAAACTGTCCGAAATATTGGGATTACCCAACGAGGTGATTAAGAAAGCAAGAAAAATACTCGATAATAAGTAGGATCCTGTCCAAATATTAAAAGAAAGGAGTATGATGAAATTGAAAGCGATGGATTTGAGGCGTCTTCTCACAGAAGCTTACAGTATGCATGCATCAGACGTACATTTGACTGTTGGTATGCCTCCTGTTTTTAGATTGTATGGAAAACTCGAACCGCAGAAATTTTACGAGCCTTATTCTCACAAAGAACTCGAGGAGAACTTAAATGGCTTGCTGAAATCTATCGGAATGACCTTTAACAGGTACGAACTCGACTTTTCATTTGGATTGGAAAACATCGCAAGAGTCAGGGGAAACATATTTATGGAACGTGGAAACATAGCTGCTGCGTTCAGATTGATAACCTATAACATACGTAATTTTGATGAATTGGGACTGCCTCAAACATTGGCCAGTTTTTCTGAACATATGAATGGAATCATCCTTCTGGCTGGTCCTACCGGAAGTGGAAAATCTACAACACTCGCAGCAATGGTTGATAAAATCAATTCAGAAAGACCTGTACACATAATAACCATAGAAGATCCTATAGAATACATCTTTCAAAACAAAAAAGCCCTTGTTCATCAACGACAGCTCGGATATGATACAAAATCCTTCGCAGACGGCTTGAAATATGCCCTTAGAGAAGATCCGGACGTTATACTCGTTGGAGAAATGAGAGATTTAGAAACAATGAAACTTGCCTTAACTGCTGCAGAGACGGGACATCTTGTTTTCTCCACAATACATACTAACTCAGCTGGATCGGCTCCGGAAAGAATCATAGATGTTTTTCCAGAACACCAGCAGAAACAGATTGCCATTCAGCTCTCTAATACTCTTGTTGGTATTGCTTACCAAAGACTACTTCCTTCAATTGATGGAAAAGGGTACGTCCCGGTAGTCGAAATCTTAGTGGGGACAACAGGTGTTAGAAATCTCATTCGTGAAAATAAAGTTCACCAAATAGATTCTCTCATAGAAACTGGATCAAAATTTGGAATGATTACCTTTGACGACGCACTGAAAAAGAAAATAGCAGCCAGAGAAATAAGGCGCGAAGATGCAGTGTTGTACGCAAGGGATCCCTCAAAAATTTAAATTTTCCTTAATTCTTTCACTTTCACACTTTCAAATCGGTTAAAATGTACATACAGCTTGCAAAGTTCTGAGCAAAGCTATAAAAATGCTGCTTTATTCGTGAGAAGAAACATATTTGATTACACAGTGCATACTGCCAAGAGCGTATCAAAAAAGTCAAGGAGGAAAAATATTCATGATAAAACCGTCTGTTTATAATGAAGTTGGAAAACTCAGAACTATCCTTTTGCATCGGCCGGGAAGAGAGTTAGAAAATCTCACACCCAATCGCTTAGAGGATCTTCTTTTCGATGATATTCCCTATCTAAAAGTGGCACAAAGTGAGCATGACGTCATGGCATCTGTGCTCAAAAGTCGTGATGTTGAAGTTCTTTATGTTGAAAACTTAGTGATCGAAACTCTTTCCCAGGATAAGAAAATTGTGAAGGAGTTCGTGAACGACGTTATAAAATTCAACAACATCACAAGCGCAGAGCTTGCCGATATAATCAGAGAATATCTGCTTTCTCTTCCTTCAGACAAACTTGTTGAAAAAGTCATAAGCGGTGTGAGATCAACGGAAATAAACATGAAGTGTACTTCTCTTGCGGCACATGTTCGAAGAGAATTTCCCTTTTTTATAAAACCGATGGCCAATCTTTATTTTCAACGCGATCCGGTGGCGACAATAGGTAAAGGCGTTGCAATAAACAGAATGTCAACAAGTGTACGGCGTAGAGAAGCCTTGCTGATGGATTATGTCTACAAGTATCATCATGAGTTTAAAAATGTAGACATTCCAAGATATTACAATCTGGAAGATCCGTTTTTCATAGAAGGAGGAGATATAGAAATTTTAAGTTCCAAGGTTGTGGCAATCGGAATTTCCCAACGTACGGAACCAGAAGCTGTTGAGCTCCTCGCGAGAAGAATATTTGAATTTGGAGAATCATTTGATACGATACTCGCATTTGAAATACCGCAGTCTCGGGCTTTTATGCATCTTGATACCGTTTTTACGATGATGGATTACGATAAATTCGTCATACATGCCAAATTAACTGGTGTGGTTAAATTGTTTGCCCTAAAACCTTCAAATGGCAGCATAACTGTTATCCCTGAGGAAGACGATCTTGAAAAAGTACTCAAACGTTATTTAAAGCTACCTGCTGTTAAAATTGTAAAATGCGGTGGGGATGATCCGGTAGATCAAGATCGGGAACAATGGAGCGATGGTTCAAACACTCTCTGCATCTCACCAGGTACGGTGATCGCGTATTCGAGAAATTACGTAACAAACTCGCTTATAAGAAAAGCTGGAGTTGAAGTTATAGAAATTCCTTCAAGTGAACTTTCGCGTGGTCGTGGTGGACCAAGATGTATGAGCATGCCAATAGTTAGAGATCGGTAAGATTTCACTCAAGTTTTTCTGCAATCTGTCGAATATAGTACTGGAGGTTGCAGAAAATGATAAAGGTAAAAGTCAACGGAGTTGAAAGCCGAAATTATGCAGGTAGAGTCTCTTTGGGAGAGATCGTGAGTGATCTGTACCCTAAAGATAACGTGCTTGAATATGTGAAAGTCGATGGTCAAAATGTACCCATTTCGAATTTTCCAAAAATTTATGTTTCTGATAACCAAGTTGTGGATCTCGGGTTCATGAGTTTGGAGCAAAGCATCACCAAAATCGCGCAAAGTGCTGTAGAATTTCTTGACTGGCTTGATTCACAAGATATGGACAAAGATCACATCTTCACCACTTTGTCAAAAATAGCAAGTGGATTAGAAGTGATAGAAAACGCTATATTTTCTATTCAATCTGTTGGAAGAAAAATAGAGACAGAGCAAGAGAATCGTGACGTGGTCACAAAACTCGAGGAAATAAATTCTTTCACTACTTTAGGAAAAAAAGAAGAAGTGAGAAAGAGAATCCAAGAACTCTCCGGAATCTACAGAAAGATATTTTTAAGAGTCCTTGAAGGAGGTTTTGCAGATGGATCGGTATACACAGAGCGCAATTTTAACGGCAAGTCCTGAAAAGTTAGTTCAAATGTTGTATGAAAGGGCTATAGACTTAGTCAAAGAGGCTATTTCTAAAATAGATAATATTGAAACTAGAAATGCTTCTCTTGTTCGGGCTGAAGAGATCGTGCTTTATCTCAATTCTGTTCTGAATATGAGTAAAGGTGGAGACATCTCAAAAAATCTTAGAGCATTGTACGATTTCATTTACCGTCAACTTGTAGATGGAAATATTAATGGTGATATCAAAACGTTGGAAGTCGCTCGGGACTTTCTGCAGGAAATGCTTGATACTTGGAAAGAAACATCTAAACATGCAGGTGTACGCCCCCCTTCAAAAACCGGATTCAGCATTTCAGTGTGATATTGCATCAAGCACAAAACGTGATATCTCTAAAAGATACACACAAAATCATTTCACCGTTAAAAACCCCCTTTTAGATACCCACAAGGCATAAGAAACTATCGCAATTGTGCCTTATGGGTTTTTATTTAAGTTTTACATATCTTTCCATTATTTTTTGTTGGCTCCCACTGTATACTACAAGTGGATGAACAACCTACTGAGGTGAAAATAAAGTATGATGTGCTAAAGTGAGCAAAGATTTGGATAGGATGTGAATTTGTGTATGAACATATCTGCGGTTATATTTGATATGGATGGATTAATGTTTGATACGGAAAGAATCGCCATCAAAACATGGAAAAAGGCGGCAGAAGAATTTGGGTATTCTGTAGACGAAGCCCTGATTATCAAAACCATCGGAAGAAATTCAATCGACACTAAGAAAATATTTTTAGCCAGTTTAGGAAACGTTTTCCCATTTGATGAGATCCAGCAACTGCAAGTAAAATACATTCGAGAAGAAATTAGGAAAAACGGGGTTCCAATCAAAGAAGGGCTGTACGAACTAATACGCAGTTGCAAAAGGCACGACATTTCCATGGCTGTGGCAACTTCGACTGAACGTAAAAGAGCTGAAGATTTGATAAAACAGTCTAACACATGGAAATATTTCGATGTCATCGTTTGTGGTGATGAAGTCTTAAACGGAAAGCCAGAACCAGATATTTTTTTAACGGCAGCAGAAAAATTGCGCGTCCAGCCTGATAAATGCCTCGCCTTAGAGGATTCAGAGAGCGGAATAATTGCAGCTTGCAAGGCTGGAATGATACCAATACTCATACCGGATCTGAAGGAACCATCCAAGGAAGCAAAAGCATGTGCTTACAAAATATGCAATACACTAAGAGAAGTTTTAGAAATTATTGAGAATGCTTAAAAGAAACAATAAGCATATAGAATTATGACTACCTCATTGACAAAGTATTAGAGCGATAAAGTGGGAGGAATTTGCAACACATTCCTTAAACTGGCAGGAAAATTTAGCATAATTTATCCTGTGCGTATTATGAGAAGTGTAAACGAATAAATGGGATATGTTAAAGGAGATGCTAGAAATTAGCACGTATATCTGGATGAAGATCCTCGAATCTACGCCTAGTAGGTATGATAAAGGCATTCGTATTCTCACTCTTGGAAAAATAGATAAAATCTACGATCATTTAACATCGTATATAAAAGAAGGCCAGAAGGTTTTAGACATTGGTTGTGGAACTGGTGCATTAACATTGAGAGCTGCCCAAAGAGGGGCAGAAGTAAAAGGAATTGATGTCAATCCACAGATGTTAGAAATAGCACAAAAACGAGCGAGAGAGAGAAAACTCTCTCAAAAGATCGAATTGCATGAGATGGGAGTTGCTGAACTCGGAAATGAAAAAACTAACGCTTATGATGTTATTATGAGTGGATTATGTTTTTCTGAATTGACAGAAGATGAACTCATTTATACTTTGAAAGAAGCAAGAAGGATATTGAAGCCATATGGTCTCATACTTATTGCAGATGAAGTGATATCTAAAAATATTCCAAAGAGGTTTTTCACCTGGTTGATAAGAATTCCTCTGATCGTGATCACATATATTATCACACAAGCTACCACACGTGGAGTGAAAAAATTATCCGAAAAACTGGAAGAAATGGGGTTTGTTTTAGAATACATCAAGACAAACAAAATGGAAGATTTTATAGAGCTGGTAGGGAGAAATTTGAAGAAGGAGTGAGCGGCATGTTTGAACTCAAATTATGCAAGTCTGACTGAGAAAACTCTCAAGCTTACGACGAAATCTGTGATCATTTGCTATCAAGCGAAAAAGTACAACGTAATAAATTATTCTCATGCGCTCAACAAAGTCCCTTAAACCAAGTCGGTCTTTGACATTTCTCCAAAATTGAGATACCATCCAAATAGTGAAATACACCTCGACAATCTCCACATGCCTGAGCATGCTTGTGGCAGAATAGACAAACTGTCTCAATCCTAATTCATTCTTAGCATATTTAAAGTACGTCTCTATGTACGTTCTCTTGGAATAATGCTT
>JALSLY010000083.1 GCA_026988035.1 Thermotogae bacterium | reverse complement strand
TGCCCCTCTTGGAGAACTATGCGAGATAGAATCGATGACTGGAAAAGTTCTTGCCGAAATAGTTGGTTTTAAGGAAAACAAAGTGGTTTTGATGCCTTTAAGTGATACAGAGGGCATGTCGGCAGGTACTCCTATTGTTGCGACAGGAGAAAGACTTTCCGTACCAGTTGGTGATTCTATGCTGGGAAGGATCATAGATGGACTTGGCAATTCTTTAGACGGGAAACCTCTTGTTTCCTACAAGAGGTATCCTCTCAATGCTCCTCCTCCAAATCCAATAACCCGCAAAATGATATCAGAGCCACTTCCTGTTGGAATACGCTCCATAGATGCTTTTTTAACGATCGGAAAGGGGCAAAGAATAGGAATATTTTCCGGAAGTGGTGTCGGCAAATCCACACTAATGGGTATGATTGCCCGTAACGCAGAATCGGACGTGAATGTTATATGTTTAGTCGGAGAACGTGGAAGAGAAGTTAGAGAATTTATAGAAAGGGATTTAGGTAAAGGAATAGAAAGATCGGTTGTTGTTGTTTCCACAAGCGATAAACCTGCGCTTGTAAGGGTAAAAGCTATATTTACTGCGACTGCTATTGCTGAATATTTTAGAGATCAAGGGAAAAGCGTTTTATTAATGGTCGATTCCTTGACGAGATTTGCCCTTGCTCAAAGGGAAGTAGGACTTGCTATTGGAGAACCACCGGCAACGCGCGGATATACTCCAAGCGTCTTTGCGCTTTTTCCAAAAATACTTGAACGCGCCGGCAATTCTGACAAAGGTTCGATAACAGGGATATACACGATACTTGTTGAGGGTGATGACATAAACGAGCCAGTTAGTGATACAGCTCGTGGGATTTTGGACGGCCATATCGTTTTAACAAGAGAACTTGCAAATGCCAACCATTATCCTGCTATTGACGTACTCAAGAGTGTTAGCAGGGTCATGCCTTCAGTTGTTGATCATGACACATTGCGGAGTGCTGCAAATCTTCGCGATCTAATGGCTACTTATGCGTCTGTTAAAGATATGATAAGTGTTGGTGCGTATAAAACTGGCACAGATCCAAAAATAGATCGCGCCATAAAGTTTCACGATGATATTGAAAACTTCTTGAGGCAAGCGGTAGAAGAAGACGCTCCATTTGATGATACAATAGAAAAACTCAAGACTTTGGCAAAAACTACCACGATTACAGAATAAGTATTCCTGGGCGCTTGTATCTCCTTCCGTTTACATCTATTTCGAGGTAAGGCCAATCTCTATCTTCATTTACGCTTAAAAGCCTCATCTTGTTTTTCGTACGAATGTAAGTATCTTCTGATTTTGTACCTGTTATTGTAGGATTCCACGCGAAACTCATGGCGTCACCTATTTGAAAGGAGAAATGTGGAGTTGCAACAATCTCCCTCGTGTTATATCCGGCTATTCCTCCCTGATGGTGAAGTTTCCATTCGTCCGGATAACCATGAAAAGTGTAGGCTCTCTCTATTTCAAAAAAGACTTGTGATATTGTCCTTTTTGTCAAAGTTGCGTCTAAGATCTCAGAATCTATCCTCGCATTGATCTCATGCTGAGATTCAAATTTCTCATCTTTTTCGAATTCAATTGTTCGGGTTGCAGATATCACAAGTCCGTGCATTTTCGTACACACTGAAACAAAGCATCTTTTCCCGATTTCAACATTCCTCGCCAGATTATGCCTGTACAACATACGACTTTCATCCCCAAATGCTAACACAAGAAGTACATCGAGTCCTTCTTTTGCAAGATGTGATTCCACCAGGGACTTTACTTGAATTTCAGTCATATTGGGAGACAAGGATTTCATCGCATTTTCAAGAGCATACGCAGTTTTTGCTCCCACTTCTGCGTAACGTTCTTGCTCATATTCACTTAATTTGATTCTTGTTCTGAGCAAAAAATTGTTAAATTCCGGATCCTCTTCGTATAGCAAACGCTTTCCATCGACAACGTTGTTTACCATATCATCCAAATTAGCGAACCATGGGTATTCAACAACGGTAAAATTTTTCGGAAGTTCTTCACATTTTAAGCGTTCTGTTTCTGGATTTTTTGAAAGAATATAAGCATCATTCTTGGTTATCAAAGCAGAAGCAACACCTGTTTTGTCATCCAACGCGACATAAGATCGGGCGCCAGATGTTATCCATGCAAAATTATCAACTTTTGACAGCAAGACCCCATCTGTTTTACGTTCTTCCATGTACTGCCTTATAATTTCTATCTTCCGCGAAACATCTTCTTCTCTTGTCATATATACTATCACCTCTTGAATAAATGTTTTTCGTAATTTCATTATACCTCATAAAACCACTGAAGGTGTTTAAGCAAGAAGAAATCGTAATTATTTTGATTGCTATACCTAACTCAGATTATGCACGAACATTACAAGACGATCCAAACCTTTAACGAAAGAGATTTAACACCTCCCTCGAAGTTTTCATCAAGACATATGAGCTCGCCATCTGAAAGTTCACAAGATATGAGGAGTGGGATTGCACGGTGTGCAATGTCTTTCTCGCTTTTACGACCGAAGCGGTAGCTGCGAAGAAGACACACGGACGTGTCGAGAAAGCAAAGCACTCACTCATGAGTGTGTTGGCGTGCCCTGATCTCTAATAGAGTCCTTGACCATAACATCATTGCGGGCTCGACCCGCAATCTAAGGATGAGATCCCGGAGCAAGTCCGGGATGACATGTCGGTTTAAGACTCTACCAGATGAATCAAGTTCAGGATGACCTGCGGTCAGTCCGGGACGACCTACGGTCAGTTCAGGATGACGCTTGATAAGACTTCGAAAAAATTCCTTATCGCTTGAAAAGTGATGTTTATTTGATAAATTTTCATAGGTTGTAAAGTTGATGCACAACGTGAGTACCTAAGAGATGATTCAATTTGTCAAGAAAATGCGGGCAAGAATTTCGCCCGCATTGATTTTTCCAAATATCATCACTATTTCATTATCATCTCGCAGGGGGTTTTTTGAATGTTCCCGTTCGATCATCGTCATGGATCAAATGAAGATATCGATTTTTCGCATCTTCAGCAAAGCGATTGAGGATTGCCGGTAAATCGCTGTTTGAAAGGGCTTCAGACACACTCTGCACTTTTACTAATGGCTTTTCCAATTTGTAAAATGGAGACGAGTCTGGCAACAATTTTATATACTCTTTATGGGAATCATTCACGTCGTTTGAGATTTTGGAAAGAAGGTTGATGACGGTTCTTGAAAAAATCCCTTCAACCTCTTCTGGTTTCTTTACTATATTAAGCTCCGAACGATAAGGTTTGGCGAGTTCTTTTTCTAAATAGACGTAGCTGTACATTGTCATTTTCAAATCCCCCTTTCAAAAGTTTTTACTCAAAATGTTAATTGCCGTCAAAGCCACAATCACCGCCGTTTCTGCACGTAAGATCTTAGTTCCTATTTTGACCTTTTTAAATCCCCTGGATTCAAAAGAGCTTTTCTCTTCTTCAGTAAATCCACCTTCTGGTCCAACTGCAATGATTATATTGTCTTTTAAGTGGGTAAGTTCACTTAAGGCTGTTTCTCCTTTTGGATCTAATATTAATTTCGTGGACTCTGATGGAAAAGTGAAGTTATTAAATCTCAAGATGCCTGGCATGTATAAACTTCCACATTGCTTTATAGCATCTCTGGCGATCAAAGAGGCCTTCTTTAATTTCGACTCCGTTTCTGGCCTTGTTGTTCGATTGGCATTCATAAAGATAAGATTGTATGCCCCTAACTCCACAGATTTTTCAACCATGAAACGAGTTCTTTCCCATCGTACAGGAGAGAATACTATGTGAATCTTGGGATGTGGCTCTCTTTGAGTTTCGATCAGTTTGACAAGGGCCGCAGTATTTTTACTTACCAATTTGCCAAGAAATAGTTTTCCATTACCATCCGTGAATTTGATTTCGGATCCTTTGGAAAGTCTCATAACTTTAAGGTGGCGCACTTCGTGCTCATCAAAGTACGCCACCTTGTTCCTTAAAACTGCAAAGAAATAATTTGACATTAAATTTCTTCTTTGCCTCCCATGTAAGGCCTTAAAACTTTGGGAACTTCTATCTTCCCATTCTTTTTTTGATAGTTTTCAAAGATAGCCACAAGAGTCCTTCCAACCGCAAGTCCTGAACCATTCAAGGTATGAACAAAGTCAAGCGTGTTATCGGACTTTCTGTAGCGTATGTTGGCACGCCGCGCTTGATAATCTGTGACATTGCTACAGGAAGATATCTCTTTGTAGCCGTTGTAAGATGGCAGCCACACTTCTATATCATATGTACGAGACGCGACAAAGCCAAGATCCCCAGTGCAAAGCTCTATGACCCTGTATGGAAGTTCCAGGTATTGAAGCACTTCTTCTGCCTCATTGGTTAAACTTTCAAGCGCATCATAGGATTTTTCTGGCGTGGTGTACATAACAAGCTCTACTTTGTCAAATTGATGCTGTCTGATCATACCTCTTACATCTTTTCCATAACTACCAGCTTCTCTACGATAGCAAGGAGTGTAAGCTACATATTTAAAGGGGAGATCTTTCTCTTTCAGAATTTCTCCCGTGTGCATGACCGAAAGTGGGACTTCAGCTGTGGGGATAAGAAAGAGATCATCGATCGTGGTAGAATATGATTCTTCTTCAAATTTTGGCAGTTTTCCAGTGTTGATCATGGTTTGGCGAGTCACAAGATGTGGAGGCATGACTTCCGTGTAGCCATGCTTTGATGTGTGAAGATCGAGCATAAATGAAACTAATGCCCGCTCCATTTGCGCTGCATCTTTGTAAAGAATGGTAAACCTTGATCCTGAAAGCTTCGAAGCTTTTTCGAAATCTAAAAGTCCCCTTTGAGGACCAAGATCCCAGTGTGCTTTAGGCTCAAAGTCAAATTTTCGTGGTTCTCCCCACTTTCTTATCTCAACATTTTCTGTTTCATCTTTTCCAATAGGTACTTTTTCGTAAGGAAGGTTTGGTATATCTAAGAGCATGTCTTTGATATCTTTTTGAATTTCCGAAAGCTTTGTCTCTTCAATCTTGATCTCGTTTGCAAGCTCCTTTCCACGTTTGAGGATTTTGGCGACTCCACCTTCATTTTTAGCAGCTTTGTACTTAGCAACTTCTTTGGAGATGGAATTCCTCTCAGCACGCATGGAATTGAGTTTTGTTTTGATTTCACGGGCTTTTTCGTCAAATTCGAGTATCTTGTCGATCTTATCTGCTGAGACATTTCGTCTTCCGAGAAGTTCTTTGAACTTATTTGGTTCGTCTCGTATGAGCCTTATGTCTAACAAATCCACCACCTCCATTTTGATAAAGTATACCACAAGAGCACGAGACTATATGCTCCTGTGGGGCGTACCTTTTCAATGTTTCGTTCGAGGTAGGTGCTATTTTCCCAGATTGTGCACAAACATTACAAGATGCCTGTGGCATCATCACTTCCTCTTTGTGTCTGAGGCGGCAACCGAGTAGTAGGCGCAAGCGATAGCTGAGTGGGATTGCACGGTGTGCAATGTCTTTCCCACTTCCATGACCGAAGCGATAGCTGAGAAGGGGAACCGCGTAGCGGTGGAAGGTGTTAAGTATGCAGCGTGCTTTAACAAAGTCTTTAACCATAACGTCATTCCGGTCTACGAGTTGTTGAATAGAGTCTTTGACCTCAACGGTAGGGTCAAGAGATGGCGTCTTTGGTTTAGGCAATGCCTATCAGTTTCTCCCCGTTTCCTTTGGGAGTGCCTCACTAGCCTTACCATGCCCAGATTTCCATCTCCTGCCA
>JALSLY010000082.1 GCA_026988035.1 Thermotogae bacterium | reverse complement strand
GACCTTCGTTACAGCTTAACTCTTTTTCGTTACTTTCACGCACAACGTGAGTAAAGGCATTATTCATAATGGGAGAAAACCCGAGGATGAGCGATCCAGATGCTCTTCATGTTGAAAAAGCTCTTCAAAGTCTTGAATTCATGGCAAGCATGGACATATTTCTGAACGAAACGAACAGACATGCAGATGTGATTTTGGCGGCATCAAGTGGCTTTGAAAAAGATGGTACTTTTACGAATACAGAAAGAAGGATTCAAAGAGTGAGAGCAGCTATGAAGCCGGTTGGAAATTCCAAACCAGATTGGATAATACTTAAAGAAATTTCAAATCGACTTGGTTATAGGATGGAATATAAACATCCATCCGACATAATGAATGAGATAGCTACTGTTACACCTATATATGGAGGAATAGCATATGGTAGAATTGAACATGAAGGTTTACAATGGCCATGTCCAACATTAGATCATCCTGGAACGCCGATACTTCACACTGAGAATTTTGCTCGTTTGAATGGAAGGGGGAAATTTATACCAGTTGAATTTGTGGAACCACCGGAGTTACCAGATGAAGAATATCCATTCTATTTATCAACAGGGAGAATACTCTATCACTATCACACAGGAACCATGACGAGACGTGTTAAAGGAATTAACAGATTAAAACCAGAAGTTGAGATAGAGATCAATCCGTTGGATGCTGAAAAACTTGGGATATCAACTGGTGATGTTGTGAGAGTTACGTCGAGAAGGGGATCTATATCTGGAAAGGTAAGGATCACCAAACGTTCCATGAGAGGTATGGTATTCATACCATTTCATTATGCCGAAGCTGCTGCGAACGATCTAACCCTTGCAGTACTTGATCCGATCGCAAAGATTCCGACATACAAAGTTGCAGCTGTAAAAGTAGAAAGGGTATAAAATTCAAACAAGTAGTTAAGCGATAGTTGTGATGAAGTTCCATTAATTGCTGGTTTGTGCGGTGAAGAGGTTTGAAAAAGATCGTAATTTATGTTGTTTTGTTATGCCTTATATCACTCGTTGCCATTTACTTTTTGAGTTTCCAAACCGGAGGGATAAAATGGTCATACATACTCGATTTTCTCATCAAAAATTGGTGGGGAAGTATGGGTATTGTGAGTCTCGTGCTATCATGGTTTGCAGATAGTAGTATTGTATATTTGCTTGCAAGGAATAGTTCAAGCAAATCGCTTAGTTTTTGGGAATCTTTTAAAGCTTCGATGATAGGTAAGTTCTTTAGCATGATAACCCCGTCTTACACCGGAGGACAGCCAGCTCAAATTATGTATATGAAAAGACACGGAATGACAATAGGAGCTTCCACGTCGATCGTTGTTTTGAAGTATATAATAGAGCAAACATCTATCGTGATCCTTGCTACCTTGGGAATTGAGCGATCAGTTGGTTTGTTGGAAAAAGTTGCGTTTGCAATTCCGCTTGGCATATTGGGATTTGTACTCTCCTCTGGAGGAGTTACCTTTTTTCTGCTTTTTACTATCAATCAGAGGATCCGTGCTAAAATTTTTGGCATTGTTAAGTGGATCATCTCGCTTTTGGAATTCAAAAAAGAGCTTGTACCTAAGATGGAGAAAGTTATTGAGAAAATGGACTTAGGGCTCGAAGATTACATGGATAGTTTTAAACTTTTTGTTGTAGATTTGAAACTAATGTTTTCGGTTTTCAGCTTGGGTTTCATCTCCATTCTTGCAAAAATTTTTATTGCATATGCAGTAATAGCGCCTATCATGAATTATCAAGGTGTCGTGAGTGATTTTCTCAATGTTGTGGCAATTCAATCATTAGCAATGATGGTCATATTTCTTGTGCCGACACCAGGCGCTTCTGGGGCAGCAGAAGGCGGATTTTATCTTTTCTTTTCTTCAATTGTGCCTCATATTCATTTGGCAACGGTGACAATTGAATGGAGGATTTTAAGTTACTTTTTCCCTTTGTTTTTTAGTCTGATCATGGTGGCTTTAGAATCTATTCATATGGCACACACAAGTAGTTGAAAGATCACAAAAGCCAACTTGACAAGTCTCGGTTTATGAGTTTCTGAAGTTTGAGTATATCCTCTTTATAAAGACCTTTCAGGTATTCTTTAGTTTCTGGTTTCATTCTCGGTTTCTCGAGATTTTTGGTTCTCACCTTTTCTATCCAGCTTACAACTTTTATACCCTTTTTGGGAAACAAAGTGTTTACCACAGGTTCTAACATACTTCCAAATGTATTTGCTCTTTTGAGAATAAAACTGAACAGTTTGCTTTTTGGAATTCCAGAAACATTGTATTTAACGCTGACATTTGGAACGAAAGAGGCATCCACTTCCAAAAATTCGTAAGCCTCTTTTACCGTTTTTAAAGGTTGTTTCTCAAGATCTTCTGTCAGAAAGATTTTGACCTGTCTGAAACTTTCAAGATAATCTTTTACTTGTTCATAATAAAAACCAACGTCTTTGTAAAACCATATAAATTCCCAATTGTTTTTTATCCTTTCGGCTTCCATCTGTAAGCCTTCCTCAAAGCTTGCCCTTTCTCTTCCATCTCGAACAAGATGTTTGTAAGCAGAGAATGCCCTATCCATAGGATTTCTAAGTAGTATAATAATTTTGGGCTCTCCAAGATAATACTTTATGTAACCAATCGCTTTTTTGTGATAGTAAAGGTTGTCAACACTTGCCTCTCCTATAGCTTTCCTTTCAGGGGTTACCCATTTGAAAAGCTTTTTATATTCTTCAAAAGTTTTAACTATGTGCTTTTCAACTTTATCATCTCCTATCCCGTTAAGTGGAAATTTCAAGAATTGTGCTGTGAAAAACTTCGGCTCTTTGACAGGGCTCATGTAAATCTGGGGATGTTGTTTTAGATAATAGTTGAAAGATGTCGTGCCACTTTTAGCCGCGCCGACGATTAAAAAATTTGGAAGTTTTACTTTATTCGTAGAAGTTATTCTTCGAGGCTGATGTTTGATCAACTTTTGACCACCCCTGTTTTTGTCATCTCTTCCTTACAAACAAATGATCCATCCTCTCTTGAAAACTCTTTTTGAGCTTCCTAATATAATATATTTGAAACATTTCGAATTTAATGCGAAAAATAGATAATCAATAGAATAAATAATCAATAACAACAATACTAACTTACGGAAGCCTCCGCAGCGAGCGGGGACAAATCCGAAAGTCAATTGTCAGAGCCATTAGCTCTCAGATTTTGGAGTTTGCCGAGTATGTTAAGAAGCAAAGCTCATTGTCATGTTAATTTTTGCATGTATAAATTCTACGGCTTTTGTGGTTAAGAAAGTTAGAGATTTTTTGACAAATGGTATGTTTGAATGTTACGATATGGAGTCTTGAAGTCAATATCGAGGTTACAACAGAAGACAGCAAGACTTTAGATATGAACGATTCTGTTTGAATTTCATTTTACACGTTCTGGACACGTATAGATATTAGCATGCCTTCCTCTTACAAAGCCAATGAGTGTGATTTTTTGAGTTTCAGCCGCTTTAATGGCTTTATCAGTAACAGCGGATTTCGTGATTACTATAGGGATTCCAACCATTGCACACTCTTCAACTATTCTTGAGTTCGCACGGCCACTGGCAAAAAGTACAGGTTTATCCACTTTGTCAGAGTTGAATACCATGTAGCCCGTACATTTTTCCACTGCGCTATGACGGGCAATATCTTCGGCGATGTACAAAAATCTATCTTTTGTCAAATCGAAAATACCTACCATGTGGCAACCACCGGTTTCTTTAAAAAGTGCGGAAGATGTTAGCAATTCTACAATTTTTTTGAAGATTAAGTCTTTAGAAATCGTATATTTCTTCTGTCGTTTTTTAAAGGCTTTTGATTGGTTTAACAGGGTGACATTTATACGATTGCCACTTATTTCTAATTTGAGTCCAAGCGCGCTTGCTATAAATCCTTTAGCGTAAAGATTGCCAATTGCCAGATATTTGAGATCATTTGGTGTACAAGAAATTTCTGAAACTATTTTACCGTTAAATGATATACATGCCGTGAATTCTTCAACGACCGTATCTTTTTGAATTTCTCTCAAGCTGTCCTTTAGTTTGAGTATTCTAACTTCTTTTTTCATTTTGGAGTTCACATACCTTTTTATAATTTAATTGTGATATATTTTACACCAATAATATTTATCATCACAAAGGTTACCACTTGACCCGGTGCCATTTCCCAATGTATACTATATGTATACTATTTGTATGCTTGTAAATACATCGTTAAAAGAGAGGATATCCATGCTCAAAATTGAAAAAAGTTCTGAAATGGTTGGCTTTGCTGCAGCTGCAATGGTTGCAAAACAGCTGATAAAGAAACCTGATTCCGTAATAGCACTTCCTACAGGGGCAACGCCAATTTCTATGTACGAGACAATCGTGAAATTCGTTAAATACGGAATAATTTCCATAGAGAAAGCACAACTTTTTAATTTGGATGAGTATGTGGGCCTCACTCGGGAAGACCCGATGTCTTTTGCTTATTACATGGAAAAACATCTTCTTTCAAGGATTGAAAGGGTTCAACACAACATTCCAGCAACTGATACAAAGGATCCAGAGAGAGAAGCAAGTGATTACGAAGAAAAGATAGAAAAAGCTGGTGGTTTTGATCTGTGCTTGCTGGGAATTGGAATTGATGGGCATATCGGTTTCAACGAACCGGGGACTCCTTTCTCATCTATCACACATGTCGCTCATCTTCACCCATCTACGATTGAAAGAAACTCGAAAGAGTTTGGAAGAGGAAGAATTGTTCCTGATATTGCGATCACGGTAGGCATTAAAACTATAATGAAATCTCGCCACATTGTATTAATGGCTACAGGCGTCGAGAAGTCAAGCATATTAAAGGAGTCCCTTTTTGGTGAAATCACGTCAGATGTACCTGCTTCTGTGCTTCAACTTCATCCAAACCTTACCATTTTGGTTGATAAGGAGTGTGCAGCTAAAGTCATATCCAACGCCAGTGAGTTCCATCGGATGAATCTCTGATTTCTACCCCCAATTTTTTTAATTTTTCTCTTATCGCATCAGCCTGTTTGTAATCTTTACGAATTCGCGCATCGTCTCTCAGTTTTACAAGAGTCTCTACAAAACCATCAGCATTTATGTTCTTCTTTTCAAAGTCAAACCCCAAAAAGTAGTTCCATTCTATCAGAAGTGTTCGAATTTTCGCTAAGCGCTCACGATCATTTGTGAGAAGTGCTTCCCTTACAAGTTCAAATATCACAGAAAAAGCCTGTGGAGTGTTAAAATCATCGTCCAGTGCTTCAATCATTCGCGATCGCCATTCGTTTAAAAAACTGTCTTCTATGACTCTTGTGTCATTACCGATTTTTCTCTTAATTTCATCCATGGCGTTTGCAATCCTGTCATAAGCTGCTTTTGCTTCTTCCATTCTATCTGAGGAGAACTCTATTGGACTTCGATAATGTTTTGAAAGCAAGTACATTCTGAGAGCGTTTGGTCCGTACACTCTTAAGGCTTCTCGAACGTTGAAAATGTTGCCAACTGATTTGGACATTTTCTCGCTCTTTAGGGATATCATACCATTGTGCATCCAATAATTTACCCATTTTTTTCCGTTTCGTGCCTCAGATTGAGCGCGCTCATTTTCATGATGTGGGAATATAAGATCATTTCCACCAGCGTGAATATCAAAAGAATCACCAAGGAGCGTGCTAGACATGACAGAGCATTCTATATGCCATCCTGGTCTTCCGAGGGTCCAAGGGCTGTTCCAACTGGGCTCTCCTGCTTTAGCGGCTTTCCAAAGTGTAAAATCGAGAGGATCATCTTTAGATTCATTAATCTCTATTCTTGCTCCTGATCGCATATCAGATGGCTTTCTATGGGAAAGGGCTCCATAGCTTTTGAAAGCACTTACGTCGAAATAAACATCACCGTTTCTAAAATACGCGAATCCCTTCTCTTGAAGATCGGATATAAAATCAATGATTTCGTCCACAAAATCGGTGGTACGCGGATGAAAAGTCGCAGGTTTAATTCCAAGTGTACAAGCGTCTTTAAAGTATTCGGCAACATATCTATCAGACAGTTTTTTTGTGGATATTCCTTCTTCGTTTGCAGCGTTTATGATCTTATCATCTATATCAGTAAAGTTTTGTACATAGGTGACACTGTAGCCTCTATATTCGAGATATCTTCGAAAGCTGTCGAATACCACAGCTGGTCGAGCGTTTCCAACGTGTATCAAATTGTAGACAGTTGGACCGCACACGTACATTTTCACTTTTCCATCCTTTAATGGAATGAATTCTTCCTTTTTCCCACTTAATGTATTAGTTATTCTGATCATGTTAAGCCTCCAGGAATCGTTTCAATCTTGAAACCACATTTTCTCTTCCGAGCAGGAAGATTAAGTTTACAAGATCCGGGCCTGAATCTTTGCCGGTTAATATTTCACGAAGAGTATGATAAAAAATCCCTGGTTTGATTTTTGCTTCTTTGACAACTTGTCTGGTTGCCAAAGCAATCGATTGGGGAGCCCATTCATCCATTGATTCGTACAGGTTCTTTAATGCTTTATAAATGAGTAAAATACCAGTTTTTTCCAATGATTTTCTTAATTCATAGTTTACTTCGGGAGCTTTTGAATACACTTCCAGTTTTTCAGGAAGTTGTGACAATTCGTTTATTTCATTCTTTACAGATGAAAGTGCTGACATTACCCATTTTTGACTTGATTTGTATTCCTCTTCAGATAAAAAAATCGGCACTATAAATGGTTTTGAAACCTTGTAAAGTTCTTCTTCTGAGAGCTTTCTTATATATTGCCCATTCATCCAGATGAGTTTCTTTTCGTCATAAATGGCTGGATTTTTGGAAACCCTGTCGAGATCAAAGCTTTCGATCAATTCTTTCATATCCAATATCTCTTTAAGCTCAGGATGCGACCATCCAAGAAGGGCAAGATAATTGATCATCGCCTGTGGCAAAAAACCACGTTTTCTGTATTCGGAGATAGAGGTTGAGCCGTGGCGCTTACTCAAGCGTGCTCGATCTGGGCCAAGTATCGTTGAAAGATGTGCAAATTGCGGGACTTTGAATTCAAGGGCATTGTAAAGAGCTATTTGCTTAACGGTGTTTGAGAGATGATCATCTCCGCGTATAACATGTGTGATATCCATGAGAGCATCATCTATAACGACGGCGAAATTATAAGTTGGAAGTCCATTAGATCTTAAAATGGCGAAATCTCCAACCGATTCGGCACCAAAATGTACATCGCCCTTTACGAGATCGTTCAATACACGATCTTTTCTTTCCATTGAGAAGTATATGGCAGGTTGCCTGTCTTCTTTTTTATACCTCTCTATTTTTTCAGGCGTAGACAAGCTTTCAAGCATTTCACGAGTATAGTGTGGTGCTTTGGATTTCGAAATCAAAGTTTCTCTGAGTTTTTCTATTTCTTCTGCCTCGGCATAAACGAAATAGGCTTTTCCGTTATCAATTAATTTCTGGGCATAGTTTCTGTATAGTTCTATCCTTTCACTTTGTCTGTAAGGACCATACTTACCTCCAACATCTGGTCCTTCGTCCCAATCAAATCCAAGCCATTTCAGATCGCTCAAAAGACTTTCTTCGGATTTCTTAGTCGATCGTTCAACATCTGTGTCCTCTATCCTGAGAATGAACTGTCCCTTATGGCTCTTGGCGTATAGAAAAGAAAAAAGGGCAGTCCTTGCACCTCCCACATGAAGATAACCTGTAGGACTTGGCGCAAAACGTGTTCTTACTATTGACATTGATCCGTTCCTCACTTTCCAACACAAAAGTTTGAAAATATAATATCGAGAATGTCGTCAGAGTACCTTTCACCGGTAAGAGAATCTAAAAATTCAATGGCTTTCCTTATATTGATGTCTATAACATCGATAGGGTATCCATTTTTTTGTGCCCTTTCAGCTTCTTCGATTTCGTTTAGAGACTTTTTCAACAGATCATACTGTCTTTCAGCTACTACAACAGCATCGACGGCATTCATACTTTCAGTTACAGAAGTTGCTAATTTCATGATCCTTTCACGTAGTTCTTCTATTCCACGACCAGTTTTTGCTGAAACATTCAGAACACCTTTGAATCTTTTCTTTGCAAGATCAATTTTGTTTACGACTCGAATGTCAACAGGAATTTTCATGCTATTTTTTTCAGATGCGGTGGCATCCATAATATGCACTTTGATATCGGCTTCCTGCGCTGCTTTGAGTGCCCGATTTACTCCAATTTTTTCGACTTCATTTTGCGTTTCCCGTATTCCGGCAGTATCTATAAGCTTTACACGCAATCCGTTAACGAAGATCTCAGCTTCAACAGTGTCTCTTGTGGTTCCAGGAATGGGTGTTACGATCGCTCGCTCATGCCCTATTAAAGCGTTAAGTATGGAAGACTTTCCAACATTTGGAGCACCCAAGAGCGCAACTTTAACGCCTTCTATTGCAGTTTTGGCAGGATCATAAGTTGAAAGAACTTGCTTTAATTTTTTTGTTATGGAGGAGAGATCCAGGTTGAATTTGTCGTCAAATTCGTCTGGATAATCGATTCTCACTTCTATTGAAGCAGAGAGGTTTAGGAGATCTCTTCTCAAACTCTTAACAAGTTTAGAAAGGGAGCCATCCATCGTCTTTCTCGCGATCTTAATCCCCACTTCACTTGTTGAATCTACGATCTTTTCGACAGCTTCTGCCATAGTTAAATCCATCTTGCCATTCAAGAATGCGCGTTTGGTAAATTCCCCACGTTCTGCCAGTCTTGCCCCAGAATTGATCATCGATCTCACAGCTTTTGACAAAATCAGAGGATTGCCGTGAAAAGATATTTCAACCATGTCTTCTCCGGTGTAGGTATCAGGGGATTTGTAGAAAACCACAATAACGTCGTCCAATATTTCCTTTTCGATCATAAACTTGGTGTATCTAACAACTCTCGGCTTTGGATGAATTCTTATATGCTTTAAAGCGACAGTCCATGATTCAGGACCAGTCAGCCTTACCACACCAATAGCCGCTCTGCCTGGTGCAGTTGAGATGGCTACAATTGTATCTGCTCTTACCATACATATCCCATCCCAAATTCTGGGATCAATCTACCATTTGGGATGTGATTTGATGTATCATTGAAGAAAACGAGCATCTTCATTATGCCAATGAACACTCCAAAATCATGAAAACGAATACCAACTCTACCATCACCAGAAAGTAAAATGGCATTTGCGTTTGTGGAATTTGCGAAGAGTATTGAGGCAAGCGCACCGCCTCTCAAAAATAGTGTAAATTTCGATGCGCTGTAATCAAAGCTCAACCCAATTCCCTGATTCAAAGAAACTGCGGCACTGTTTATTGAAAAACCAGAAGATAAGTACATACTCCCGAAGTTTTCTGTGAATTCGATACCTATCCCGGCGTTTATATAGCCTCCCCATATTGATTGTGAGAAAGTGATAGTTCCAAATGATATCAATAAAAAAAGTGTGAAAAACATATAATTTCTCAATTTTAAGGGATTCCTTTCTTTGAATTCATAAAGATCTTACCACACACAAGAAAAAAATCAGTTACACTAATTAATAGTTAAAGCTATCAAACAAAATATTGTGAGCCATCGTTTTATTTATAAGCGCGTTATTCAATTTCTTCGAAATGCAAAACCTTCATTTTCGTATCAAAATAGCTGTAATAGATATTCTCATTTTCGGTTTCCAATTCTCCTACCTGGTTGTCATATGGGTCGGATCGAAGGTGGTATTTTCTGGGGTGGAAAGGTACCATGAAATCCGAATTTGCAGCCATTCTAAATGCGTCTAAATTTCCGAAGTAAAACTTTCTCCGATTTTCATTTTCCTTTCTTGCCCCTCCAAATGAGAGATCGGCAGGTAACCATCCGTAAGGCTCTACATAGAAGTATGCCCAATCGTGTGGACTTACTCCATTGGGAGATATGAACCATCCAGACTGCCATTTGGCAGGAACTCCACAAATCCTACACATTGTTATGAAGAGCAAAGCCTTGACTCCACAATCACCGCGCATATTAACTGCAGCAAAATCAGAAAGAGAAACGTCGTATGTAGAATAAGCGCTCATGTATGAGTAATCGATATTTCTTGTTACCCAATCGTATATAAGGCTTGCTTTAAAATAAGGATTTTTTTCGTTCTTGACAATTTCTTTTGTTAGATCTCTGAGATACTTACTAAAGAGTATATGTGGAGTTTTTTCTTTAAGAAATTCATTCTGATCTGATGACAATGTTTTTACTTGATCTGGATCTATTTTATTTATTTGTTCATGTACCGTGTATTCGAACTCGACACTAAAACTCGTGTTGGCTTTTGGAATATCTTCCATGTACACAGTTGCACTCTTTGAACTCTTCAACGACATCTTGTATTCATGATTGCACTTGATGGAATTCAGCGAATCAATTGGGTTCTCAACCTTTGGAATCGGAAGCCAACATCTCAATTTACTTCCTTCAAAGTCTTTCTTAAGAGTTACAGTTATTTCAGCACTCACCTTATAAGTCTTGGGAGTGTCACCACATAAGAGTTCGTCTATTCTTTTATTCACCATATGTTTTATTTCGTCTCGTTTTTCATCTTGCTTTTTGTACTTTGGAAATTTGAAGAGAAAGTTTTCGAAAAATCTTTTTTCGAATTTTCTTTTTCCTTCCACTTTTATGCAATCAAGTTCTCCATTTTCAATGAGATTGAGATATTCCTTGTCCGTTACGCCAACAGAATTTAGCTTTTCTATTGCGTCTTTTTCAGTGATTGAATAATCTTCAAGAAGCCTTTTTATTCTTTCAGGTTCATATTTTAGTCTTTCCTTTAGCGTTGTTGGTAGTTCTTTTTTTGATATGGTTTTTAGAATTTTTAGGCTCTTTTTGAAATTACCAGCTCCCTCTTCTCTCACTATAACTTGTGGTAGGGGAACATTCAAAAAGTCCACACTTTCGCCTCCTCTTCGGCAATTTTTCATTGTTGAATCTATTTTACCACACGATTACGAGCCATTCGTTGAAAGTATAACTCACGTTGTGCGTCAACTACTTTACAACCTATGAGTATTTATCGAATGAACATCGCTTTTCAAGCGATAAAGGAATTTTTTGAAGTTTTATCAAGCGTCATCCTGAACCGACCGTAGGTCGTCCCGGACCTGATCCGGGATCTCATCCTTAGATTCCGGCTCGTAGGCCGGAATGACATTATGGTCAAAGACTCCATTCAATGGGTCGTAGGCCGCAATGAGTGTGTCCAGAAAAGGCAGACATGTTCAGTGGGAAAACATTGTGCACCGCACAAACTGAGAGTATAATTTGTTAGAATGTTCAATTTCGTGATAAGATTTCAGTGTCGAGTTCAGTGGTGAGGTGATCGTAACGAAAATAGCAGTTGTGGGGTTTGGAGCTGCCGCAATAGGATTCGTTAGCGAGGTGATAAAAAAGGGGCACCAAATCCATATCTTTGAAAGATCGAAAGATGTGTACAGTTCAAGTATAAGTGGAATAAGATCTGATGGTAAGCTTTTCATGTCAAATGGTATGGGTGGTGACCTTGACATACCAATGGAAGTTCAAAGAGAGGTCATCGATTATTATATTACAAAGTTAGGTGATTCTGATAGAGAAAACGTCAAAACAGGCGTTTCTTTCTCGAAAGATTCTGAATATTTTGAAATGTTTTACTCTAAAGGCTTTGAACCTGTCAATTCGCACTTCTTCCACATAGGAACTGACAAACTTGCAAGTGTTCTCAAAAAAATATACGATGAGTTTGTGACATCAAAAAATGTAAAATTCCACTTTGGTGTTAAAATCAATAACGTGATTTTTCAAGACAAAAAGATAAGAGTTCAAGCTGAAAACTTTGATGAGGTGTTTGATTACGTTGTGGTTGCTGTAGGAAGAAGTGGCCACAAACTTGTAAATCGGATCGTTGAAAGATATCCTGAACTTGTGCTTTCTGCCAATGTAGTAGACATAGGGATACGATACGAAGTACCAAACCATGTTGTCAAAAAGCTAAATGAGGAAATGTATGAATTCAAAGTTAGAATGAGAGCCAAAACTGGATACATGGTGAGAACTTTTTGCAACAATCCATCAGGGAAAGTCGTGCTTGAAAAGTACGATGATTTTGTAACCGTAAATGGTCATTCAAATTCAAGAGCAGAAACATCAAACACGAATTTTGCTATTTTGTGTAGTACGTCTTTTACTGAGCCCTTTAACGATCCGGTAGGATATGGTTCATATATAAGCAAGCTTGGGAACATTCTTGCTGGTGGAAGAAAGGTGCTACTTCAAACTTATGAGGATTTTGTGAAATGCAAAAGGACGAAAAAACTTGGCAGAGTTAAACCAACACTCCCAAATGACGCTTATGTACTTGGAGATGTGAATCTCGTGCTTCCAAGAAGGATCGCGCTTTCTATTTCGGAGTTCATTGAGAAACTTGGAGAAGTTGTTCCGGGGTTAGCATATCCAGATAATTTGATGTACGCTGTAGAAGTCAAATTCTACAGTAATAAACTTGACAATGACAGATATGAAAACCTCAAATTTATAGGTGATTGTAGTGGTCACACAAGATCAATAACCTATGCCACTGCTCATGGGAAAATGATCGCTCGAAATCTGTAATTAAACCACGGTTTTCATGGTAGGGTTAAAGAGTCTGTTAAAGCACGCTGCATACTTAACACCTTCCACCGCTACGCGGTCCCCTTCTCAGCTACCACTTGCGCCTACTACTCGGTTGCCACCTCAGACACAAAGAGGAAGTGATGATGCTCTCAACTTCGTTTCGGTCAGAAAAGCGGGAAAGACATTGCACACCGTGCAATCCCACTCCTCGAGGAAGGATTAAGTCCCCTCTATCAAGAGGGGTGGCCGGAGGCCGGGGTGTGTATCTTTATATAAATCTCACCACTCACTATCTCCAATGGTCCTCTTCTCGGCTATTGCCTCAAACAAGAATGCTGGAAAGTGAAAAAAGTTCATGAGATTTTAAAAAAAATATGTCTTCTACATGTTGACAATGGCAAGAGCTAAGCGTATAATATTTAACGCTGCTAACCAATGTGTTTAATAACATGCAACTTTGGATGGGAAAATTGACTAAAGAAACATCTTTTAAAGAACAAAATTGGCTGATTATACCATTTATTAGTAGAATAGAGAGTTCATTATTTTAAACAAAATGAAAGAGTTAATGAGGTATAGTATGGAAATAGGAGAAAAACTCAAAAGACTTAGGCTTTCAAGAGGTTTCACTCAAGAAGAACTTGCAGAAAGAGCCGATCTTACTAAGGGGTTCATTTCTCTGCTTGAGAGAGATAAAACTTCTCCATCCATTGCAACACTTGAGCAATTACTTGACGTGCTCGGAGTAAGTTTAAGGCAATTTTTTTCCGAAGAGGCACCTTCTAAGGTAGCTTTCACCAGAAAGGATCGTGTGCCTCTTTATGATGAACCTGAAGGTGTAAAAACTCAATTGTTAATTCCGGGAGTTGAAGATAAAAAGATAGATCCAAGACTTGTTGTTCTCAAACCAGGAAGTGCTACTTCTCCAGAAGATTACCATGAAGGTGAAGAATTTGGTTTCGTTGTGGAGGGAAATGTTGAACTTTGGTTAGATGAAACACGTTATAAGGTCAAATCGGGTGAATGTTTCTATTATAAAGCTGATCATCGACACCAGGTGAGGAATACTTCAAAAAGTAAGAAATCAATACTTCTTTGGATAACCATAGATTGAATAAGGAACGGAGGCGTGTCAAATGAAATCCCTTGGTAGGCATTTGCTCATTGAATTTTACAACTGCGATTCTAAGACTCTCGATGATGTAGCAAGAATAGAAGAACATATGAGAATCGCTGCGAGAAGAGCCAATTCAACGATTGTCAATTCCACTTTTCATCGCTTTAGTCCTTATGGAGTTAGTGGAGTTGTTGTAATAGCTGAATCGCACCTTTCGATTCATACGTGGCCAGAATACGAATACGCTGCGGTGGATCTTTTTACTTGTGGAGAATCGGTCAATCCATGGAAAGCTCTTGAGTATCTCAGAGAAGTTTTTCATCCTTCAAGGGAATCAGTAGTTGAACTCAAGCGTGGAGAATATGATAAGGTTGGCATTCCAGAAAGTTCAAAATACAAAGCGACGGAGGGTGTTGGAATTGCCTAAAGAAAATTCCTCTCTGCATTTCGATGAAATGTTTTGCAACGGAAATGTTGGTTCGCTTTTCAGAGTAAACAAGTTGATCTACTCAAAACAGAGTAAGATTCAAAGAATAGACATATTTGAAACTACAGATCTTGGAAAAGTGTTTGCATTAGATGGAGTGATAATGCTTAATGAACGTTGGGAATTTACGTACCATGAGATGATAACTCATGTTCCAATGTTTTCGCATTCCAATCCGAAAAATGTTCTTGTAATTGGGGGAGGAGATGGAGGCACTGTACGTGAGGTGCTTAAGCATCCATCGGTTGAAAAAGTAGATCTTGTAGAGATAGATCCGGAGGTTATTGATGCTTGTAAAAAATATTTGCCTTCTACAGCATCCAAACTCTCCGATCCGAGAGTTTCTGTATACAATGAAGACGGTAAAGGATTTGTCATGAGAAAGCACTCAGAGTACGATGTGATAATAGTGGATTCAACAGATCCGTATAAAGGTGCTGGAAAATCACTTTTTACTGAAGAGTTTTACACCGCTTGTAGAAATGCACTCAAAGAAAACGGAGTTTTCTCTGCAGAAGCGGAAAATCCCGTTTACGATGGCAAAGAAATGGAAAGATGTTTTAATGAGATGAAAAAAGCTTTTCCAATGGTTAAACCATACACTGCTTTTGTTCCCATGTATCCATCAGGATTTTGGGTTTTCGCTTACGCCTCCAAAAACGTTGATCCAACCTTTAAAGGTGATGAATCGAGGATCAAAAAACTTGCCAGTTCCCTTTTTTATTATAATTTTAAGATTCACGAATCTTCTTTTGTGATACCAACATTCCTCGGAAAGCTTCTCGAGTGAATTTGCCCCACTGCTAAACAGTGGGGCTTTCTATTTTTAAAGTATCTACGAAAGATGAAAGTAAGAGCTCACCCTATGATAAATCTTTAAGCACCTGGGGTATGAGTTTTACGAGATCTCGCGGAATTAGTGAAGCCTCATTATTTTTCTCGGCATAAATTTCTGCAGCTCTTCCATGCACATAAACCGCGAGTTTTAGTGCATCCAGAATGCTCATTTTCTGTGCCACGAATCCCGCTATCATTCCTGTTAGCACATCTCCAGAGCCTCCTGTTGCAAGACCACTGTTGCCGGTTACATTGAGAAAATATCTCCCGTTTGGAGAGGCTATCACTGTTGTGGCTCCCTTGAGTAACACGTTAACGCCTTTGGATTGAGCAAACTCAACAGCATGTTTTACAGGATTTGATAATACATCTTCCACTTTTTCGGATGTCAATCTTGCAAATTCTCCTGGATGTGGGGTAACCACCGTTTTTTTTGAGAAAGTGATGTCATTCATATCTCTTGAAAGAAGATTCAGCGCATCTGCATCTAAAATTAATGGTTTATCAAAAGTTGAAACAACCCATTTCACGATCTCTCCAGTTTCGAAGTTAGCACCAAGCCCAGGGCCAACCGCGATCACATCCGATTTGTCGATCAACTCTTTCACTTCTTGTCTTGATTTAGCTGCCAACGATCCATCTTGAGTCACAGGCAACGGAATCGCGATCGCTTCTGGTAAGGAAGCCGTTACAGTAGTGTTGAAGGGATCAGGTACTCCAACTGTCACGAGTCCTGCACCAACACGTAAAGCTCCATATGCGGCAAGTATCGGTGCACCTGTGTAACGGCGTGATCCCGCGATTATCATGACTCTTCCAAACGTTCCTTTGTGAGAAAGTTTTGGCCTTTTCGGAAGCAAAAGTCTCGCATCATCAAATGTTATGACTTCTCCTTTAAGATGGACTTCATCTATTAAATGTTGTGGAATACCTATTTTCCCAATTTTAATCCTTCCACACATTTCTCGAGCAGGATAAAAAAGCATGCCTGTTTTTAACGTTCCAAAGGTCACTGTCAAATCAGCTCGAACAGCCTCGCCAAGAAGCTTTCCAGTATTAGATTCGACGCCGCTTGGGAGATCAACCGCGATTGTGAATTTTGAATTCTCATTCACCATTTTGATCAATTCCGTTAACTCGTCTGAGAGTAAATTAGATGCGCCTGTACCGAGTATTCCATCTATTACTATATCTGCATTCTTAAGATCATCCATGAAAACAGAACCTTTGGATTTCTCATAAATCTCGATTGGAACTTTCATCTTTCTTAGTATGGACAAATGTTTTTTGGGAAGCTCACCATTTGGTTCCCCAAAAATTAGGTAAGCCTTAACTTTAGCTCCCACCTCTATAAAATTGCGTGCGGAAGCAAGTGCATCGCCACCGTTGTTTCCCTTTCCAACAAGTATGAGAATTTTTTTCCCAGCGAGAGATTCAAATTCGTCTTCTACTGCAAGGTATAACGCCATAGCTGCATGCTCCATCATTAACCATTCGTCTATTCCATAAGTGTTGACGCTCTCTATTTCTATAGCTCTCATTTCTTCTTTGGTAACCACTCTCATCTCTTTTTACCTCCTTACTCCCATTAATTTCATTGCCACGCCATACTCCTTTTGAGCTTCCTCATAGCGCCCCATTTTTTCATAAATTTCCGCGATTTTCATGTGCCATTGGAAATTTTCTGGAGATTTTGAGAGTTTCTTCATGTAAAAGCCAAGTTCTAATTTATTGAACTTGAGAATTCTATACACTGTGAGCCTAACTCGTGGAATGAAAAGGGAAAATGTAACACCAGTTAACACCAGAACTAAATAAACCCACGGACTAATTCTCTGAACATCCGTCTCTTTCCTATCTGATGAGGAAGGATAAGCTGACAAAGCTATTGCCACAAGTTTAGACGAGTTTGGGTTTTCTGGATTTGAACTGGCAAGTTTTCTCATATCGTTTATTGTATCCTTTGGAATCCTAAATTCAGTGCTTGATACTCTGTTTAACAACAGCTCCAAATATGTTCCGAGGATCTTTGAAAGTTGTTTTTTGTATTGAGATGGAAAATCTTGCGAAGATCTATAGAAATCTGTGGCGTACCTTACAAAGGGAGATAGATCTTTTGCATCTGACAGTTGGCGTGTGGCATTTGTAATAGATGTGTAGAGTGAGAGGTATTTCGAAACGATGTATTTCCATTGTAAAAGATTGGGATCTATTTTCACGTGTGAAAAAGAAGATACCATTGTTTCAAAATCTACCGTTTTAATTCCGTTTTGTGCCTGATAAACGTTAAGACCACTCAGCCATACATAAGTTTTCATGTAAAGACTATGTAAGTCATATTGTGTAGATATAGATGCCACAAATTTTGCTGCATCTGTATCAAAAGTTTCCGGTGATATTTCTATGGCTTGAGAGAAAAAACTCCACAAAGATGTTATTTGCTCTTTTGGAAGAAAATTTTCAAAGTTTGGAATTTTATGGATGAATTTTAACTTTGAGAATAGTTTTGTGGCTCTCATATAATCAGAATTAGAGATGTAGTCGAAGAATTTGGAGTAATCACGTGTTATCGGTAACAAATTAAATACAAGGTCAAACTTATTTGGGAGAACTTTCACGTCAGAGGCACTCAATGAGACATAAAAATCGTTTAAGTTGCCCTTGATAATTGAGTTTGCAACGCGAATTTCTGGCGAAGAACGAGCACTCTCCAAAATTTCTACTTTTGAATATATTATTTGAGCAGCGTGGAGGACCAATGGTGAAGAAGGATTTGAGAGTAAAAGGTTTACTATCTCGTCTCTTGCATGAAAAAGTGTTTCTGGTTTTTTAGAAAGTGCAAGTATTTCGTTTACAGAACTTCCGAACAACAACATAGCTACGCAAAGAAAAAACGTCGAGAAGAGAAATGACTTTTTCAATTTTAATCACCAATGGCTCTGTAAAGATAAAATTCTTCTATGAGCTTGATACAGTACATATCTCTCTCATATCCCAAAGATGATATTTGATTTGACACATTTTTGACCTCGTCAATGGTGCGCTTGCCAGCGAGGTAATCGCTATAAACTTTTGAATATAACTTAAAAAGTTTTGATAATTCATTATCATAAGCTTTTACAGATTTGGAGAGTATATGAATGTCCCTGAAATAGCGGCGCTTTTCTATGTCGAGAAGATTCCTGCTCTCCTTCTTGATTTTTGGACTCCAATCGTAATTCAAAGAAACTTTAAACTCTAATTGTTTAGATGAGTTCGAAAAATCCATGCTTCCATTTATTGAAAAATCTGAATCTTCAATTTGTGGTTTTGGGAAAGTGATTGGTGTGTAATTTTCAGGAATTTTTGGAATTTCTAATGTTGGGAATTTGAGATTAGAAATTTGTATGCCAAGAAGTGTGTTGATCATCTGAACATCGTAAGTGTACCTTGATTTCAAAAGATAAGTTTCAGTTTCGTTCTTTAAAGAAGTCGCTTCAGATGATAGCTGGCTTATCGTTCTTGCATTGCGATAAGCGTCAAAGAAAAGATCGATGATCTTTATTTTGAGCTTTATTTTTTTGTTGATATGTTCATAAAGTATGTTATTTGATGCGCGTTGATATGCAAATGGATCGAAAGTTGCGAAAAGCCTTATTTTCTCATTTGAAAGATTGACGCCAATTTTTAAAGATTTGGATACTTCGATTTTTGTAGTCGCCGTACCAGCAAGAGAGGTTGGTAATAACAAAGAACCTCCGAGATCGACACTCCAACCACTTATACCTGATACCGTTGAAAGCGATTGCGCATAGTCAATATTTGATATGTTATTGACAAGGGATAAAAGTTCGTCGATTGTCTGTCCAAAGAAAACAACAAAGGAAAGCACGAGCATTCCTGAAAAAACAATTGTTTTCTTCATTTTTTCACCCTTTCCAATGCTTCTTTCATATCTAAAGTATACCACCAAGGGAAGCTATAGAATTAGCAATCGACAATAGTGAATTTTCAACGTGTCATTTGACAGGAGTATGAACTTTTGCAATCGGAGAACTTTTTTGCCGTTTTACAAAGCTCTTGATGAGTTGATCATTGACTTGGCTATTTCTACGTCGCGATCGATCGCTTTTTTAAGCTCTGAAAGACTTGAAAATTTGATCTCAGGCCGTATGTAATGAAGAAGCTCAATTTTTAAATTTCGATCCAACAGATTCAACTGTTTTTCGATAAAATGTACTTCATAGGTTACTTTTCCATTTTCATTAGTTGTTGGTCTTGTTCCGATGTTCATAACACCATGAAAAAGCTCACCATCGATCATCGATCTTACAATATATACTCCGAACTTTGGAATCAAAAGCGGATATTCTGGCCGTTTCAAATTGGCTGTTGGAAATCCTATCTTTGTTCCGATCCCGCGTTCTTGGAAAACTTCACCCGTGATAGCGAAGTATCTCCCCAAATATGCTGAAGCCACTTCGGGTCTTCCTGCCTTTAGCTCATATCGTATCAAACTGCTACTAACACGATTTCCGTGCTTTACGATTTTAGGAATGATTGTGACTTCGAAGCCCTCACGTTTTCCGATCTCAGCCAGCATTTCAGCATTTCCTTTTGCGCCTTTGCCAAATTTGAAATCATGACCGATGTATACAGAGCGAATGTTCAAATCATCAACCAGCATTTTTACAAACTCAGTAGCGTTCATTTGAAAGATGTCACGTAGATCCTTGATGATGATTTCATCAATTCCATGATATTTAAGCAATTTGGCCCTTTCTAAAGGTGTCGTCAGCAAACCATAGAAATTGTCTGGCTCAACAAGTGCTTTATATGGAAGAGCGAAAACAAAAGCAGTTGCCCTCAAATTGGATTTTTTTGCGTATTCAACCATTTTTTTTACAATGTAAGCATGCCCAACATGGACACCATCAAAGACACCGATCGTTATTGCTCTCAAATGAACACCTTCTTAGGACGCAAGATGATCTCTTGTTTTCCAAGCCTTTTAAGGGTTGGAATATATGTGGATTTTCTTTCACTCACAGCAATTGAAATGAACTTTCCTGTTGGTTCTATAATTCTAACTAATTCTTTTTTACCGAATTCATCAAAACTCTTTATTCCTTCAACAGTTACGGGCTGTCCATTCAAGACGGAATTTACTGCTTCTTCAGTGATAATAACGGTAGGGAAAAGGGAATTTGTTATTTCTTCAAGAGTTATAAAGTCGTGATCTTCCAGGTGATCTGTTTTATAGACGTCAATGGCACCTTCCACGTCAAAATTTCCTATTCGGATTCTCCGAAGTTTGTAAGCTATTGCGCCACATCCCAAACTCATTCCAAGATCACGGCAAAGTGCTCTGATATATGTTCCTTCCGATACAACTGCCACAAAATGAACATATGGAATATCAATTTTTAAGATATCGATAAGATGGATTTTGACACGCTTAGGAGGCATCGTGATAATTTTCCCGGCACGTGCCAATTTGTAAAGACGTGTACCATTGTATTTTTTGGAAGAGTACATGGGTGGAACTTGATCGTATTCGCCAACAAAAGAATTCAAGACTTCGCGAATGGATTTTTCATCAACGGTACAAGGATGTTTCTCAACGATCTTTCCATTTTTATCAAAAGTGTCGGTGACGACTCCTAATTTGGCAACGACCTCGTAAGTTTTATCCATATGTAAAAGGTATTCCAATAGACGTGTAGCACTTCCCACTCCGATGAGCAGTAATCCGGTTGCGAATGGATCAAGAGTACCAGAGTGCCCCACACGTTTTGTAAGGGTAAGCCTTCTTACCCGATCTACAACATCATGAGATGTTGGCCCGGAAGGCTTATCGACTTTTAGAATTCCGTTTCTCATTTTCGATTTTCTTGAAAAGTTTGTCTAATTCGAAGGCCTTCTCTATTCCCTTATCGTGTACTAAGGTAAGTTCAGGCGCTTTAAATGTTCTGATATGCTTTGCGACTTTTGTTTTGAAATAACCCTTTGCATTCTCAAGGATTTTAAAGATCCCTTCATTCTTTTTCGCATTTTTTTCAAAAACGCTAAAATATACACGTGCATATCTATAATCCTTGGAAAGTTCCACCCTTGTTACCGATACTATTCCTTCAATACGCGGATCTTTCATATTTTTAAGAGCCTCGGAAATGACTTTAACCATTTCTGACTCCATCATTTCTCTTTTATACATGCCCATTTGTGTACAACTCCTCTATCTGAAGGTTTGGCGTACGAATTATATCACAGGATGTGCATTTCACCTGAAAAGTAGATTTATATATAATTATAATAAAGAGAGCTTTAAAAAGTGGAAAAGCAAGAGTGTCAAATAGCATGGTCAATATACCCAAAAAGCAGAAATAGACGTCTTACTTGTTTACGATTTTAGAATACTTTTCGATAAACTTATCTATGCGCGCTTTTGTATCTTTCAAATGCTTGACATACAAATGCAGATAGTTTTCTCCTTCGGCTGTGATCTTATAAACACGACGCGGGGCTCCCACACCAGTAGTATTCCATTCAGAGACGACAATTCCTTTTGCTTCCATTTGTCGAAGTATTCTATATAGGGTTCCCATTTGCCCTATCCCACTAAATTCAACATCAAATTCACCGAGTGATCTGGTGAGATCATAACCATGAGCAGGTGCTTTTGAAAGTAATAACAATACATATCCTTCAATCCATTGACTTGATTTGAAACCCCTCCCTCTTTCACAACCTCGCCCCATACCATGTCTCGGCACAAATCTCACCCTTTCGTTAAAATTGGAAGGAATATTTTGAACTCAGAGCCAACGCCTTCTTCACTTGAAACTTCAATACGACCCTTGTGTTTTTCTATGATCATTCTTACAATCGAAAGACCTAAACCTGTGCCTCCGACTTTTCTTGAACGTGCTTTATCCACTCTGTAAAAGCGATCAAATAACCTTGGAATGGAATTAGCCGGTATGCCTGGCCCTGTGTCTTTGATGCTTAAAGTGCATTCTTTTTCGCTAACATCACATAATAGTTCAACATGTTTTTCGCCTTTTTCCTTTTGTGATGTGTACTTTATGGCATTATCTGTAAGATTGAGAATAGCTTGAACCAACCTATCGAAGTCTCCGTTAACGACAACACCTGAATCACAAGAAATCTTGACATCAACGCCTAAACTTTCAGCCATAGGTTTTACTATTCTTGAAACGTACTTGATTACTTCATCTATTTCAACTTCTTCGAAATTGAATACAGCTTTACCTTCCTCTATCTTTTGAAGATCTAAAAGATCGTTTATCAGTCTACCCATTCTCGCCGATTCAGCCTCTATTATGTTCAAAAAGTGCTTTGCGGTTTCTAAATCCGAAAAATCGTCATCAAGCAATGTTTCTGCATACCCATGAATAGACGTTAAGGGCGTTTTGAGCTCATGAGAAACATTTGATATAAACTCTCTCCTTGCACTGTCAAGCTCTCGTTCTTTGGTTATGTCTTTTATAAGTATTATTAGAACTTCCTCTTTTTTGCTCAAAATGACAGGTATGGCATCACATTTTACAAAACGCTTTTTAGGATAGATGATAGATATCTCGGTTGAGTCACTTTTAAACGACTTGAGATTTTTATCGGCGAAACTTAAGAGTTCGTAATTATCCACCAACTCTACGAGTTTTTTCCCATCAGATTTTTCTTCCTTTATTCCAAATAATTCACGTGCAGCTGAGTTGTCCATCAATATTCTACCAGATCTATCAAGTATTATTATTCCATCACTAATATTCTGGAGGATAATACGCATGTTTTCACGGCTGTGTATTGCTTCTTCGTATTTACCCTCCAGATCGCGCTTCATATCTTTGAGCACGTCGAGAACTTTTATTATTGGTACATCTTTACCAGCTATCGCACGTGAAACATCTTTGAGAATACGTTTGGCTTTAACGAGCTCAAGATATGAGATTAGCGCAAGTACAACACTACCGGCTGCAACGGCCACCAATACTGTTACCCAGATCGTGAACTATCAGTCCTCGCTTCCTGGGTCTTTGAATTTGTATCCCTTTCCTCTAACTGTGATAATGTATTTGGGATTTGATGCATCTTCTTCGATTTTGGTTCTCAGTCTTCTTATGTGGACGTCTACGGTACGCGTATCTCCGTAATAATCGTATCCCCAAAGAGTATCAAGTAATACATCTCTGCTGAAAACTTTACTTTTGTTCTCGGCCAAAAATCTGAGGAGATCGAACTCCAAGGGTGTTAGGTTCACGAGAGTTCCCCTGACTTTAACTTCGTATTTTTCTAAGTCTATTTCCAGATCTTTGGCGGTGATCTTTTTTGGCTTTTCCTCACTTTTCTTAAGAGCTTGATCTGTTCTTCTGAAAATTGCTTTTATTCGTGCAAGAAGTTCTCTTACACTGAAAGGCTTCGTTATGTAGTCATCGGCACCAAGCTCGAGACCAAGAACTCTATCGAATTCTTCTCCCTTTGCGGTTAAAAATATCACAGGCTTATCTCTATTTTTATCGCCGCTTCTTAAGGTTCTTACGAGTTCAAATCCATCCATTCCTGGAAGCATGACGTCAATTATAAAGAGATCTATGTCGCTCTCGTTTATCATTTCAAGAGCTTTTTCTGCGTCATAAGCTTTGATGACGTCATACCCTTCCTTCTTGAGATTGTAGCTGACAAGCTCCACTATTGATGGCTCGTCGTCAACAACCAATATCCGCTTTTTTGCCACTTCTAATCCCTCCTTGATTCTTTATCTTTTCACAAACTCCACATACTTCACATTCTCCGATTTGACAATCGGGATATGTTCTGAATTTAAATGCCATTTCATTCTGAAAAGTCAAAAATGACTTATTCATAACGTTTATGTAGCTCCAACTTCGATTTGGATTCCAAAGCTTCTCCACACTTTTTAGGGCTTCAAAGGGCTTGTTAACACTTACAAGTTCTTTGGAAAGTTCAGGAGTTGCGGTGGAAATTATCCACTGGATTCTCGCTAACCTTACACTTTCAAATTTAGCCCTTACATGCATTTTTCCAAATGCAGAACTAAGATAATGTTGACGCTGCTTAAGATCACTTACTTCCAGCATTTTAAAGTCTTCAAAAGGGGTCCACGGCTTGGGAATAAAAGGGTTGAGACTCACATAAGGAAATATTCCATTAGCCCTGACATTTTTAACAATATCGATTATACCATCAAGATCCTCCCGTTTTTCTCCAGGAAGACCGTAAATGAAATACATTTTTACTCTCTTTAATCCGAATTTTTTGATGTATTGAATGGCTTGATCAATATCTCTATCTGATATCTTCTTGTTGATTAAGTCTCTTATACGTTGTGTTCCGGCCTCAGGGGCGAGTGTGATCTCACGATCTCCAAGAGTTACAAGAGTGTCGATTAAATGTGGAGTTATGGAATCAAGCCTCAGAGACGAAACACTCAAACTTTTGGCTTTACCTTTGATCCATTCTAAAAGCTCATATAAGTAGGGATAATCTGAAACTGTTGCTGCAACTAACCCTACATTTTGGGTGTACTTAAGACCAATAGATATTCTGCTTTTAACTTCTTCCAATTCCATGTACCGCGCAGGTCTATAAACATAGCCAGCTACACAAAACCTGCATCCACGCGTACAACCACGCTCTATCTCCACTAAATATCTTTTGCCAAATGCACCCTCGGGAGATAAAAAGAAAGACTCCGCCAATGAATTCCCTATATTTTTCAACTTCGAAAGTTTCACGGATCTAACACCAAGTATTGGTATCGACAGACATGACATTTCCGAGAGTTTTTCCAGGAGCTTTTCGCCACGTATACCTTGTGTCCAAAAAGAGTATATTTTTTCAAAAAACTCCGGACATCCCTCTATTTCACCGTGAAAGATCACATCAGCTATAGCCCACAAAGAATTGGGGTTGAAAAAAGTCATTGCCCCTCCCACGATCACAAATGGGTTTCCATTTCTTTCATGTGAGGAAGCACTAATATGGCTTTTTTGGAATATACTTAAAACATTCAAAACGTCCGACTCGAATGAAATTGAAAAAGCCCATATATTAAAATCAGACAGTGGCCTGTTGTGTTCTATGGATCTCAATTGCAAATTTTTATCATATACAAAACGTTCACACGCAAATCCACTACGAGACAGCATTGCGTACACTGCATTGAATCCAAGATTAGCAATTGCTGAGCTGTAATCATTCGGGAAGATCAACGCAACTGATAGTCCACCGCCTGTTTTAATGAGGGCCTTTTCAGCCGTTTTCTGCTGCAACATTGCCCTCATTAACGCCATGACTTTTATGACCGCTATCTACATTATCTACAGTTATACTGTTACCTTTAAGCAAGCGACTGAGTTCTTCGCCTCCTATTGTTTCTTTCTCTAAAAGGATTTTAGCTATGTCGTCCATTTTATCCCGATATTCCAGCAAAATCTCTTTGGCGCGGGAGTAACATTGACTAACTATGATTTTAACCTGTCTGTCTATTTCCGAGGCGGTTTCTTCACTGTAATTTTTCATTCGGGAGAGCTGTTTCCCGAGAAAGACTTCTTCTTCTTCTTCTCCCCACGCAATTGGTCCAATGTTTTCACTCATTCCGTATTTGCATACCATGTTCCTTGCTATTTTTGTGGCTCTTTCGATGTCGTTGGAAGCTCCTGTTGTAATTTCATTGAATACGATTTCTTCTGCAGCACGTCCGCCAAGTAATCCGCTGATTTTATCCAGAATTTCGTCTTTAGACATTAAGTATTTATCCTGAAGCGGAAGTTGTAGCGTAAAGCCAAGTGCGTGCATTCCACGTGGTATTATCGAAATTTTGTGAACTGGATCGGCGTTTGGAAGTACCACACCAACGATCGCATGACCAATTTCATGATAAGCTACTATCTTGCGTTCCTTGTCACTTACGATTTTTGACTTTCTTTCCGGACCGGCTATGACCCTGTCAATTGCTTCCTCAAAATCGTTGAATTCTATCTGCCTTTTTTTTCTTTGAGCCGCGAGTAAAGCAGCTTCGTTAACAAGGTTTTCGAGGTCGGCTCCAACAAACCCTGGGGTCCTCTGTGCTAAAACTTTTGGATCGACGTTTCTATCTATAGGCTTCCCACGCATGTGGACTCGCAATATTGCTTCTCTCCCATTTATATCTGGTGGATCTACGAGAATTTTCTTATCAAACCTTCCAGGCCTTAAAAGAGCACTATCGAGTATGTCTGGCCGATTTGTTGCTGCCATAACGATCACCGCGGTATCCTGATCAAAGCCGTCCATTTCTACGAGAAGTTGGTTTAGAGTTTGTTCTCTCTCGTCATGGCCACCACCAAGTCCGGCACCTCTCTGACGACCAACTGCATCTATTTCGTCTATGAACACGATGGAAGGCTCATTTTGTTTAGCCTGAGTAAAAAGGTCCCTCACTCTCGCGGCACCAACACCCACAAAGAGTTCCACGAAGTCTGAGCCGCTTATATGATAAAATGGAACATTTGCTTCACCTGCCACGGCACGCGCAAGAAGAGTTTTACCGGTTCCGGGAGGTCCCACAAGAAGTATTCCTCTTGGCATCCTTGCTCCAAGTGTGTTGAAAGACTGTGGGTTCTTAAGAAATTCCACAACAGATTTCAATTCCTCTTTTGATTCTTCAACTCCTGCAACATCTTCAAAAGTTACTTTTTTCTCGTTGGAACTGTAGACTCTTGCAGGACTTTTTGTAAAAGTAAAAGCCTGAGAGCCTCCCCCGCCCATACGTTTCATGAGGAACCAGAAGAATAAGAAAAAGAGTGCTAATGGTATAATGGTTCCCAATACGTTGAGCCATACTGAAGCGTTGCCCGATTGTTTTGCAACAACCGTTATATTTTTGGAGTACATTTTTTCCACAAATTGACTGCTTGTGATCAACCACGGTGCATACAGTTGATACTTTCCCTCGTTAGTTATAACTGTGGTATTCCCGTCACTATTTACAATTACTTCTTTTATTGGTGATGGATTTTCTTCAACCATCGATAAGAACTTCGTAAAACCAATTTGAACAACGGGAGTAGGTGCCTGCCACATATTCCTCACAAGAAAAAATATGAGGATCAGTATCAGTGTGTAAAGCATAAATGATTTCCAATTTGGACCAATTGGTTTGTAATTCTTAGGCATGTTTTTAAAAATTACCTCCTTCCCGAGTAAGTAACAAAACCTTGTGTGTGGTTTTTGTTACTTTAAAATCTTCGGGTATCATTATTCCAACAATCCAGATTATCTTACCATTTTTCTGGGAAACTATAGGAAATTTTCTTCTCAAAGAAATAGAAAGCTTTCGATCTTTCAAAATCGAAAGCACAGTCTTGTGCCCCTTCATTCCAAGAGGAACTATCTTTTCACCAACTCTCGGCGCTCTTAGAAAGAGTGGAAATTCCACTTTTTCAGCATCCAAAACAGCGACTTTTTTTGCATCGCCAAGGTAACCATTAAAAGTTTCAATTCTTGCCTGCACTTTCAGTGATAGTTCCGCTATTTCGACTTCTCCAGGTACATTTAGTTCGATAGGTTCTGCCCACCTCATGGTCTGAACTTTTGTACCGAGTGAAAATGCATCCCGTGTTTTTAAAGCGTATATTCCATTACCGAGGTTAAGCTCACCTTCTCCGAATTTATTTATCAGATTGACTGTTGAGTCAATCTTCTCGCGAGAAATCCTGATGTTCAAATGCCTGAAGCACTTTTTGACAAGTTCAGACTGTAAGAGATGTTCCTTACCAACGAGATCCTTTATTGAAAAAGTTATTCTGTCCTTTGTTGCGATGGAATTTTCAAATATCCTTAGAACTTTATCATTGACAAAGTCTTGATATTCACGAAGTACTTCTGTAACTTCCAACACCTTACTTTCGATTTCCGGACAGAATTTCTTTTTCACGATTGGAATAAGAACATGTCTCACTTTGTTTCGAGTGTAGCGTATATCGAAATTCGTTTTGTCCTCAAAGAACTTAACTCTCTTTATTGTAACATATTCTCGGATTGTTTTTTCATCAAAGTTCAAAAAAGGTTTTATATAAGATCCATTTCTCGGTCGCATACCAATCAATCCGCCTATGCCACTTCCTCTGAAAAGCCTGATGAAGAAATTTTCTGCTAAATCGGAAAGGTGGTGTGCTGTGGCAATCTTATTGGCTTTGAATCTTCTCATTGTATCTTCGAAAAATTTGTACCGCACGACGCGCGCAGCTTCTTCAACTGACATCCCTTTGTGGCACTTTTTGTATTCTGGAACATTTCTCGATTCGATTAGACATTCCATCCCGAGTTCTCTTGCCATTTTGCAGATCGCCGGTCCTTCTTTTGCTGCTTCAGGGCGTATCATATGGTTGAGGTGTGCAACCACAAATTCAGCTTTTAATTCGGACTTTAGAGCAGCTAATGCGTACATCATGGCAATTGAGTCTACACCTCCAGAAACGGCAAGTATTATACGATCTCCCGGCATCACGAGTTCCTCTTTTTTCACAAACTTTAGAAGTTTATATTCGAACTCGTTGAGATTCATTAGTCACCTTCCTCCTCTTACATACATACAAAAAGCAAACCCAGAGTAAAACTCTGGGTTCTGGAGCCAGCGTAGGGACTCGAACCCTAGACCTACTCATTACGAATGAGTTGCTCTACCAACTGAGCTACGCTGGCAATGGGCTTTGACGTGAGAATTATACTACACGGGTAATTTTCAGTCAAGGCATCACGGGCATGGATTCTTTTTCATGTAAATTTTTTATGAGTGGGATTGTGCGGTGAGTGGAGTTGCCAGAGCGGGATTGCACTGTGTGCAATATCTTTCCCGCTTTCCTGATCGAAACGAAGTTGAGAGCAACATTTTTTCCACTTTCACGACCATGCTGGGAGTTCCTGTGGAACTCATCTTTCCAGCATTCTTGCTTGAGGCGGTAGCCGAGAAGCGGCAGCCGCGACCAATATCTTTCGCACTTCCATGTCCGTTCTACTGTATTTTGTAGGGCGCGAAGGCGCAAGCGGTAGCTGAGAGTCAACTCGTGTGCTTGACTTGTAAAACTTCGTATGGTAAAATCTTTTTGTCTTTGAAAGATATAGACCTGTTAGCTCAGCTGGTAGAGCACTTGACTTTTAATCAAGGGGCCGCGGGTTCGAATCCCGCACGGGTCACCAAAGAGCGCGAGGGTGGCGGAATTGGCAGACGCGCTGGACTTAGGATCCAGTGGGGAAACCCGTGTGGGTTCAAGTCCCACCTCTCGCACCAATAAACAAGCGGGAATAGCTCAGTGGTAGAGCGTCTGCTTGCCAAGCAGAAGGTCGCGGGTTCAATCCCCGTTTCCCGCTCCATTTTTAATTAAGGAGGCAGGTGTAGCTTCAGTAGGATAGAGCGCCGCCTTGGTAAGGCGGAGGTCATGGGTTCGAATCCCATCACCTGCTCCAGTGTTGGTTAGGGCAGTAATTGTGCCCTATTGTTTGTGTGGGAAACATTTTATGGTAAAATATTTTGGGGGGCGAAATGGTTTCGACGGGGTGTATGAGCTGTGAAAAGCGAGCCGAGGGTGCCTACCTCCTCGTGAAAAAGGTTGGGTAGAAAATAAACGTCAAACCAAATTACGCACTTGCTGCTTAATAGATAAGCAGCCACTTTCCGTTCTTTGATCAGAGGAACGGTAAAAGTGTCAAACATCTGATCTTACCCAATCAGAGATGCTCTCGTCTGGTTTGGGGAATTCAAGAGAGCTAAGGTGGTTTGTACCGTGTCCATGCGGGCCAAACCGCGACTTTAAAACATGGACTGCGCTCGGAGAAATTCACTGCGCGTGCATCTCGGACATGGGTTCGATTCCCATCGCCTCCACCAGAGTAACATAGTTAATATAAGGGTTCGAATATGATAAAAAAACACCCCCTCAAAATGAGGGGGTATCTTTCACACTTAATAATCACACTTTTTGCAATTTTTTAATTTACGCGGCGTTTTTGGCTTTCGACGGAGCTATAATCTTAATCCAGTCTTGCCAAAATGCTTGTTGAGGTATTTGACAAGCGCATCAATCGCCCATCCAAGCGCCCAGTCTATAACAGGGTCAAACGTTTTTTCAACGCCTTCTGGTATAAGCCCATCTGCGACCAGTTTAGCTTCAAACACATCTATCGCTTTTTGGCGTTTGGCGTCGCCTTTCTCGGTTGTAGCGCTCGCTTCTACCATCGCCACGGCTTGAACGAGTAACGTTTTCGCTTTGCTCCACCATCCAGGGAGTACCCAGTTGAGCACCCAGTCGATCACGCCGAACGCATCCTTAACTACTTTAGATATATCCATTCCTTACCACCTCCAATTTAATTCGAGCGTTACCGCTTTGCTTGTTACTATCAAGTACTGGTGAGAATAATTCATAATCGCCCCGTAAAACATAAGCAAATCTCCAGGGGACGAAATCATAAAATCGAAATCCAGCCAGTCACATAACAGTTTGAAGTTGGTGTTACTATCTCCGAGTTTGTGCCTGTGAAACGGATCAACTTGATCCAATTTCTTCTGAGTTAGTCCTGGAGCGAATACCGGCATTTGCCACCCGTTGGAAGCGACAGCTATAGAATTCAAAATAGCTCCCGTGTATATCAACTGTGAGCCGTCGCTCATCGGAGACATCCACACGCTGTATGCAACTAATAACCCGATAATGATATTTGCCATAATTTCACCTCGCATAAAAAACGGGCTCGTAAATCGCCCGTAGAAGCTATAAAATAATTCGTGATGAAAATTACACTCACAAAATATGAACTCTTCTAAAAACGCCGTTTTTGTGCTTTATTCTTCTGGCTTATCAATTTCTTCGTACAAATCGCTTATCTTTGCCAGCACGTTGTTGAATTTCTCGTTTTTCACTTC
>JALSLY010000081.1 GCA_026988035.1 Thermotogae bacterium | reverse complement strand
CAAAAATACGAATTTGTGGTAGAATATTTTTGTATGTTGCCGTTTGGTGAAAAATTTAATACCTCCGAAGATATAGGTACTATAAGAGTTTAATAGGGAAGATGGTGGAAATCCATCACGGCCCAGCCACCGTTACCGGGGACGAAATCTGCAAGATGCCACTGATTTTTATCGGGAAGGCGCAGAAAGTAGAACGATCCGGAAGTCGGGAGACCTGCCTTTATCTTCTGGGACTTCTCAACCTCTTGGGAGGAATGAGAAGATATTTTATTGTTGGAGGTGGTTTAATGAAATTACACGAGTTTGTAGGCAAATCTATCCTACGCACCTACGGGATCCCCGTGCCAAAATCTTTCTTTGTAAGGGAAGGAGAAACTGTAGAAAAAAAGATTCTTCCTTGCGTTTTAAAATCACAAGTTTTGGTCGGTAGCAGGATGAAAAATGGGGGAGTGCTTTTTGCTAACACAGATAAAGAGTTTGATCTTCACCTTAGAACTCTGCTTGAAAGGAAGATAAGGGGAGAGACCCCTTATGGAGTGCTTGTTGAAGAAAAGATCTCTGTCAAGCACGAACACTACATTTCGTTGGTCCTCGACAGAGATGAGAAGGACTTAGTGCTCATATATTCTTGTGATGGTGGAGTGAATGTGGAATCCTCTCAAAATTTTATAAAGGCTAAATTTGATGATGTTCTAAACGAAATAGATCCAAATATGGCGAATATTGCCACGACATTGAAAAGAATAGCTTTGGAAAAAGATGTAACGCTTTTAGAGATAAATCCTCTTGGCGAATCTGAAAGCGGGGAGTTCGTTGCCCTTGATGCGGTTTTTCATCTTGACGATTCTGCACTTTATAGACAACCATGGGCCAAGAAGTTTTTGAAGAAAAATCCGCATTCTTTTCATTATTTAAAATTGGATGGGGATATAGGAGTTATTGGCTGTGGAGCTGGAATTGTAATGGCGACTATGGATACTGTCGAACATTTTGGTGGAAAGCCAGCAGATTTCTTGGATCTTGGAGGTGGTGCCAGTGAGGCCACAACATTGGCAGCACTTAAAACTCTCAAAAACGATGGGATAAGGAAGATCGTGATGAATATATTTGGCGGAATCACAAAGTGTGACGAAACAGCCAAAGCCATAGTTAATTTTAAAAGGGAGAATCCAGATTATGATCTTTATGTCCGAATAACAGGAACAAATGAAGAAGAGGCTAAGCGAATTTTGAAAGAAAACCATATTAGTTTTTATGATGATATGTACTCTGTGATAAAGGATGCTGTGGTAGGTGATGTAAGGTGATTACTGGAAGAGAAAAAGTTTGTGTTCAAGGAATGGGGAAATACGGGACATTTCACGCTATCAGGATGAAAAAATACGGTACGAATATTGTTTGTGGAGTTTCAAAAGGGAGACATGACAAATATGAGAATATCCCCATATTAAACAGTGTGGAAGAAGCAGTATCTAAATATAATGCCGATACTTCTATAGTATTCGTACCGGCAATTTATGCAAAAGGTGCCATACTTGAATCCATAGATGCTGGCATAGAAAAGATAATTGTTATAACAGAACATATTCCACAATATGATATGTTGTATCTTTGCCATGTTGCAAGAAAAAAGGGTGCAAGAATAATAGGCCCAAATTGCCCCGGATTGATACTACCAGGAGTAAGTAAAATAGGCATCATGCCAGAAGGAGCCTTCGTTCCAGGAAATATTGCTGTTATTTCAAAAAGTGGTACATTGATGTATGAAGTCTCAAATTATCTATCGTTATACTCAACAGGAATCAAAGTTGCCATAGGTCTTGGAGGAGATCCTATTAGCGGAACGTCTATTGCAGAGGCTTTTGATTGGTTGATCGATAACAAAGTAGCGAAGGTTAGAATCATAGGAGAGCTCGGTGGCAACGAAGAAATTGAAGGCATCAAGCATGCTTTGAACATGGGATACAGTGGAGAAATAAAAGTTTTCTTGGCGGGAAGAATGGCACCAAAAGGTAAAAGAATGGGTCATGCTGGTGCCATAGTCCGGGGATATATTGGAAGTGTGGATTACAAGGAGAACGAGCTAAGAAAATTAGGTGTTGCCGTTGCAAAAACCATTCCGGAGCTTATCTGATGCGTTTAAAGACATTTTTTGGAGAAAATAGATGATTTACGATATCTTGGCCGATCAATTTTTTTTGATCTTCTTGACTATCCTGACAGGTCTCGTTCTTGGAAAAGTAAGAATCGGAGAATTTCAATTGGGCTCTTCTGGAACTTTATTTACAGGACTCTTTTGGGGGTGGCTCGCAACAAACATACTCAAACATGGTGGGTTCTCTCAAAATATGAATACATTCAACAATTCAGTTGTTTCCAAGAATTTTTTCTATTTTGCGTTGATGTTGTTTATTTCGGCAATTGGGTTACTTGCAGGAAAAGATATTGGAAAGATCTTCAAGAAATATGGTTTTAAATTCTTGATATTAGGCTTTTTTGTAACCTTTGTCGGGATGATTTTTACATTGATCTTTAAAAATGTAATTTCAGGAAACAAGTACAATTTCTTAGGTATTTTCGCGGGTGCACTAACAAGCTCTCCTGGTTTAGCGGCAGCTTTAGGCACTTTATCTAACACTTCCTTTGGAAGTTCTGTGGGCTATGGTTACGCACTTGGATATATTCCTGGTGTTTTGGTGGTTGTTATTTCCATGCATCTGTTACCAGTTTTGTTTAAGATCAACGGCATCAAGCATGGAGAATTACCTAAAAAGACAGATGCCGAAAGTGAAAATGGCTTTGATTTTATCGCTTTTAGTTTAGTGATTGTTGTGGGAATCTTGATCGGGAATCTCAAAATTTTATCATTTAGTTTGGGACTCACCGGCGGGATTCTCACATCTTCTCTTCTTTTTGGGTATTTGAAGAAAGTAGGATCGTTGAATTTTTCTATGAACAGTGAAATTCTTAACAATATCAAAACTCTTGGACTATTACTTTTTCTCTCAACGGTTGGATTGAGGTATGGATTCGTAACGATAACTTCTTTTAATGGTATAGGGATTTTGTATATGTTCTTTGCTTTTTTAATAGCATCCATTTCAATATTTTCTGGCTTTTTGCTTGGCAAATTCGCTTTCAAAATGGACTGGGATCTGCTCGCAGGAGCCCTTTGTGGTGGAATGACAAGCACACCCGGGCTTGGGGCTGCTCTTGATAACACTAAAAGCAACGAAACAGTTGGTGGATACGGAGCCACTTACCCATTTGCACTTCTCGGAATGGTTATGTTCGTGATGGCGATCAATTTGTTATGAATTTGGAGATCCTGACATGTATGTCAACAGATTCTGGATTTTAGCAAAAGAATACTTGCTTATATCTTTTGGCGATCTCGTAACAGCGATTGGAATAGTGTCATTTCTTGTGCCGTACAATATCGCAGCAGGAGGAGCAAGTGGTGTAGCGATCGTTTTGCACGGTCTGATCAACCTGCCGGTAGGTGTATGGATGTACATCGTAAATGCTGTGCTGATCGTGTTTGCGTTATTGTTAGTTGGGGTGGATTTTAGCTCCAAAACGGTATATTCCACGTTCTTGCTTTCGTTCATGGTGGATTTTATGAACAGAATGATTCATTTTCCAATCTACAGCGGTGGAGACATGATGTTGGCAACAATATTTGGAGATGTTATAACAGCATTTGGAATGGCGATAGCCTTTTCTCAAAATGGAAGCACTGGTGGAACAGATATAATTGTAAAACTCTTGAACAAATTCTTTTTAATATCTATGGGTCAAGGGGTTCTAATGACGGACGTTTTCGTTGGAATTGCAGCAGGATTCAAATTCGGGCTCAACGCAGGAATGTACTCTATACTTGCCATTATTTTAAACGGGTTGACGATAGATTTTCTTATGCGTGGTGTGGGAATGTCGAAGCAGGTGCTAATCATATCGGAGGAAGATGAGAAAATAGCAGAATACGTAATAAAGAAACTTGAGCGTGGTATTACCCACATTCCTGCAATAGGTGGATATACAGACATTAAACGCAAAATGCTCATAACGATTGTAAGGCGTAAGGAACTGTCCAAATTGCTTTGTACCGTCAAAAAATATGATCCGTATGCCTTCATCATTGTTGGCAGAGTGGAAAAATTACAGTAAAGGTTTTGAAAATGTAAATAAGCAAATTAATTTAATTTATTCTCGTGAAAGCGACGAGAAAGGGAGGCGGTTTCTCACATCTGTAGCACTTCTAAACTGATATCTAATGATTCAACGTGGGTTGTTAATGCCCCAACAGAAATTACATCCACGCCTGTTTTGGCAACATCTCTTATATTTTTTTCCGTTATACCTCCTGAGGCTTCAACAATAGCACGACCGTTTATGTAATTCACAGCTTTAAGCATTGTTTCTATATCCATGTTGTCAAGCATTATTATATCCACCTTTGCTTCAACCGCCTCTTTGACTTCATCCATATTTTCCACTTCCACTTCAATTTTGACGGTATGAGGAATTTTAGATCGAATGGAATTAACCGCTTTTAATATACCCCCAGCCGCAATAATATGATTGTCCTTGATCATAACAGCGTCGTACAGACCCATTCGATGGTTGTGACCTCCTCCAACTATAACGGCGTATTTTTCTAATATTCTTAGAGTGGGGGTGGTTTTGCGGGTATCGCTAATACGAACTGGGAAATCTTTAACAAGCATAACATAGTGATGAGTTTTTGTCGCTATTCCGGATAGTCTTTGCAGAAAATTAAGCGCGATTCGCTCACCTTTAAGAATGGCTCTTGTGGAGCCTCTCAATTTTGCGATTTTGTCGCCAATTTTAACCTGATCGCCATCTTTGAACGATGGTTTGAATTCTATATTTTTATCAAATCGGGTGAAGACCATTTGTGCTACATTTAATCCGGCAATGATCCCTTCTTCTTTGGTTATGATGAAAGCATCACTTTGATGATCGGCTTTGATCAGATTGTCGGTGGTAACATCTCCCATTCCTACGTCTTCTAAAATAGCTCTTTGAATGATTTCATTTACCAATTCATCATTCCAATACATATTCTTCCCCCTTTGTAACTATTTGAACTATATGAGCATTGGCCCATTCTTTGTTTGATTGCGGATAGTCAGTTCGAAAGTGAGCTCCTCTGCTTTCTTTTCGTAAAATGGCAGACTTTGTGATCAGAGTTCCCACTGTTATCATATTTCTTAGTTCCCACAAGTTTTCATCAACATATTTGGTATCAGAAATCATTTTCAACTTTTTTTGTAACCAATCAAGCAGATCTTTTAAATCACTTTCGTTTCTTTTAATACCTGCTTGATTCATCATTCTTTTCCTTAACTCTTCTTTTATGCTTTCTAAATTTGATGATACATTATATGGTTTTATAGATATAGTCGCAAGATCAGCTATTTTGTAGCTTTTTCTTGCATTTTCTGCCTTGATCGCTTGGTAAACTCGATGGGCAAAGACAAGGCCCTCAAGCAAAGAATTGCTGGCTAAACGATTGGCTCCATGTACACCTGTGCAGGCGGTTTCACCGCAAGCGTAAAGATTTTCTAAGTTCGTTCTTCCAAAGGTATCAGTTTTTATTCCACCCATCATATAATGGGCGGCAGGCGCAACTGGTATCCATTCTTTTCTCATATCAAATCCTCGTGCTTTTAAGGTTTTAAAGATTGTGGGGAAACGGTACACGATGTAGTCCGAATCAAGATGAGTAGCATCTATCCATACATATGGTTTATCTCCATGTGCGATTTCATTTGAAATGGCTCTCGCCACCACATCGCGTGGGGCAAGTTCAGCTAATTTGTGATAGGATGGCATAAATCTTTCTCCTTTACTGTTACGTAATACAGCTCCTTCGCCCCTGACGCTTTCTGATATTAAAAAAGAAAGTCCTCCAGGATTGTACAAAGTTGTGGGGTGAAATTGAATGAATTCCATATCCACAATTTCAGCGCCAACTCTATAAGCCGCTGCTACGCCATCACCAGTGGCAGTATCTGGATTAGTAGTGTTTTTATAAACTTGACCGCAACCGCCGCTTGCCATGATAACAGCGGATGCTTGATAAACTTTGTAATCTTTTGCGTGATTATCCCATGCCAAAACTCCTAAAATTTGATTGTTGCTATTGATTTTCGGTATCAGGTCAACTACAAATGTCTCTTCTTTTATTTCAATGTTTTCACGTTTGCTGATAAGGTTGGTTAAAGATTCTCTGATCTTTTTGCCAGTTGCATCACCGCCGGCGTGTAAGATACGTCGTTTACTGTGGGCTCCTTCTTTGG
>JALSLY010000080.1 GCA_026988035.1 Thermotogae bacterium | reverse complement strand
GAAAAACAGCCCTGACATGCGTGTGTTGTACGTAACGGCAGAGAAATTCATGAATGATCTTGTTATGGCCATAAGAGGTGGAACAACGCAGGAATTTAGAAAAGATTTCCGAGAGAAAATAGATGTATTGATGATAGATGATATCCAGTTCCTGATAGGAAAGAATGGAATACAATCGGAACTTTTTCATACACTTAATCATTTGATAGATCATTCCAAACAAATAGTTTTGTGTAGCGATCGCACTCCCACACAATTGTCTGAGTTTCAACCCCGTTTGGTTTCACGCTTTCAAATGGGACTCGTTGTGAAAGTGTATGAACCTGATATAGAAACCGGGATGCAGATCGCACGAACTTTTGCGAAAAGAAACGGGATACTCTTAACTAAAGACATGGCAAAAGAGATAGCAATGTCTTCTGACAACATACGAACGATCAAGGGAATAGTGACGAAACTTGTTTTCAAGAGTGCCAAGAGGACTATAAGTAATTCCCTAATCTCGGATGTTGTCAGAGACGTTGTGGGAGAGCATATACCTATCAAAATTGGAAATTCAGAGAAAGAAAGATTCTTTCAAGCACTATCAAGTGTTTTTGACGTTCTTCCAGCAGAGTTGGATGCAAAGTTGAGAACGGCCAGACTTTCATCAGCAAGACAAGTAGGTATGTATTTTGCCAGAAAGTATATGCACAAAACCTTTTCTGAACTCGGGAAATGGTTTGGGAGAGATCATTCTTCGGTTATGTATGCATGTAAAAAAGTTGATGAATCACTTCGAAAGGGAAATTCCAAGGTAAGAGAGAAAATATCAGTCCTTCAGAAACTTCTTCACATTGAAAGCGGGAAATCAGTAGGTTAATGGGCAAAGCAGAAAGAGAAGAGTACAATGTATCGTTTTTTGAAAATTTGAAGTTGTTTTCCTGGGTTTTCAAGCGCGTAAAACCTTATTGGAAAATGCTAAGTGCTTCAGTCGCTCTCATGATGTTCGTGAGTTTCATGAACCTTATTCCTCCTTATCTAACCAAAAATGCTATAAACCTTTACCTCTATCCTACTAATTATTCTATAACTCATGCTCCTTCTCAAGGATCTATTAAGTTCGGTTCGACTTATTTTATTCCATCACTAAATGGGAAATACACCTTGACTCATGAAGGAACAAAAACATTCATCGAAGGCAAAGGTCACAAGTACCCGGTTAGCACGGGGGATATAAAGCGCATGAAGATAGCCGGGGTGATCATGATAGCGATCGAGATTTTTATCATCTATTTGATAATATTTTTTGCTTCTTATGCTCAAGTGTGGACATCACAAATGGTAGCTATAAAAACTGTTAATGATGTGCGAAACGTACTTTTTGATCATATCTTGAAACAACCCATGAAATTCTTTGATTCCAATATCAGTGGTAGGCTTGTGACACGTGTGACCAACGATACTCAGAATCTCAATGACATGTTCTCAAAAATATTGGCTTCAATATTCAAGGATACCTTTCTCATTGTTGGAATTTTGTATATACTTTTTGCTATGGAGAGACATCTCTTTTTGATAATTCTTCCAGTTTTTCTGGCGGTTGTGCTGATCACTTATCTGTTTAGATTTTTTTCGAGAAAAGTTTATCGCGTCGTCAGAGCAAAACTTGCAGCTGTTAATGCATTTTTGGCAGAACATATAAGTGGAATGATAGTAACTTTCTTGTTCAACAAAGAGATTGAGAAGTCACGTGAATTTTATAAAGTTAACGACAATTATTATCGCTCAACGTTAAAAATGATACTCGTTTATGCAATTTTTAGACCGATGATAAGTTTCACGAGATACTTTGCCATCACACTGCTAATATGGTTTGGAGCACGTGCAGTTGTATCTGGAAACGTCGAAATTGGAACGCTTTTTGCATTTATTACATATATTGGCATGATTTTTCAACCTATAAATGATATGGCTCAAAATTTTTCTAATCTTCAGTCTACAATGGTTTCTGTAGAAAGAATACGTGGACTTCTAAATATACCTCTTCCTCAAAAGCCTAAATCAAACGCTCGCATCCTTTCTGGTGAAATTGTTATCAAGAACCTTTGGTTTTCTTACAATGAGGAAGAGTGGGCACTAAAAGGAATTTCATTAAACATTAAAAGTGGAGAAAAAATAGCAATAGTCGGCCATACAGGGGCCGGTAAATCCACAATATCATCTATTTTGACAGGGCTTTACGACTATTCAAATGGAAGTGTTAAAATCGGAGGAGTGGAAGTAAAAGAATGTCCAACCGAGGAATTAAGGACCAAAATTAACATAGTTCTTCAGGAAGTAATGCTGTTTTCTGGCACTGTTCTTGAGAACATCACGCTGTGGGATAAAAATATAACACGTGACATGGTTTTAAAAGCAATTCGCGATCTTGATCTTGAAAAACTCATAAATTCTCTCCCAAGTGGTGTGGATACACACGTTAGGGAAAGCGGGACAAATCTGTCTACTGGGCAGAGACAATTGATTTCCATTGTACGTGCATTTGTTAGGAAACCTGAGGTTGTGATAATGGATGAGGCTACCAGTAGTGTCGATGTCGAAACGGAGTCCATGATTCAACATGCTATTCAGAAACTCACAATGAATAGGACGACAGTGATCATAGCACATAGGCTTTCGACGATTAGAAACGTTAACAGGATTGTGGTGATAAGTGAGGGTAAAATAGCAGAAGAAGGTACCCATGAGGAGCTGATGAAGAAAAATGGAATATACGCGAAACTCTACCGCCTCCAAAGCTTTGAGGAATATCAAGTTTCTTGAAAAATACATTCTTAACTTTTCATGTTCCTCAATACCACCTATCTGGAATATAGGAAATAACCTTGTAGTTGAGATTGGATTCGGCAATGGTGAACTTATAACATGTATGGCAAAAGCAAGGTCGAAGGATTTTTTCATAGGAATAGAAAGCTCAGAAATTTCGTGTGAGAAAGCCTCAAAGCGCTCTGGCGAACTCGGATTGGAAAATATCAGGTTCATCAAAGGAGACGCCAGATTTTTGGTTCGCGAAATTTTTCCTGATGAAAGCGTAGATCTTATTCTCGCCTTCTATCCAATTCCGTGGCCAAAGGCGTCTCAATCAAAGCGTAGACTTTTTGGAAATGATTTTCTGAAAAGTGTGGTTGCTGCTTTGAAACCTCAAGGTAAATTTGTTATGGTTACGGACGATCGAGACTATTTGGAATGGACGAGAGAGAATATGAAACGTCTCAAAATCTCATTCGATGTTCATCAACTCAAGCCCATAAGAACAACAAAGTATGGAAGAAAGTGGGAGAGTTTTGGAAAGAGATCATGGTCAATAGTTGCGCGTCCACGTCATTTTGAAGTGAAAAGAATTCTGGAGGAATGCAATATGCCGCATGCACATTTGGAAGAATTAAATTTTGAGAAACTAAAGGAACTCTCCACGAGTAAGTTCACAGATTCAAATTCAGATTTAATAGTTCAATTCAAAGGACTTTTCGAAGGTGAATGGGGATATCTTCTAAAAGTCGTGGCTACGGATGGCAGTTTTTCCCAAATGTACTACATTCTGGTGAAGCGTCAGAGAGACGGATGGCTTATAAAATTGGATGATACAGCTAAGGTTTTCAAAACACCAGCGGTCAAAAAAAGCATAGAACTTGCGGCCAAAGAAATTGAAGCCAAGCAATCTATATAAATTATTTCTCCAATACTTCAATCAATTTGTTTCTTTCCTTTTCATCATTCAAGGCAAAATAAGCAAGAGCCGTGGGAATCTTCTTGAGATGAAAAGATTTGGTGTATTTCTCCATCTCATCCGGCATCTTCACGCGCATTCCTAAGTGTATGTCATATCTGACGTAATCACGTGCGAATCTGTCTATGATTTCTTTTTCTTCATCGTTGAGTGTGAGATATCTTTGGATGAATCTTTCTCTTACTCGCTTTGGCATCCTTTCTGTCGACATCAGTTGTAAAATGGAGAAAACGCCAATCAAAAAGTAAAGGATTCATCGGTCAAAAAGTGGAGACATATGAGATGGTTTGAGTTAACATCTGAGTATCTCATTATATTAGAGGAGGCAACTCAGATGTTGAATGAAAGGGAAGCAGCGAAGATAAGGATCCTAAGTGACAACAGGGGCTAACCAACGAGCAAAGCATTTGGTGAATTTTGCAAGAGTTTGGAAATAGAGCAAATATTCACGACGTACAACAATCCAAAGGGCAATGCGAATACTGAGAGATATTTCAGGACTGTAAAAGAAGAGATATTCTGTCCAATTTTGATGGGAACACTACAATCTTCCGAGTGGGAGAAGTTATATATAGACTTCTATTCACCCTAAAAGACCTTTGATTATAAACTCTGTTGCTTCTTCCTCGGACATGCCTTTAGCCATGAGAGTATTCAACTGTTTGGAATTCACACGTCCTATGGAAGCTTCGTGAGTGAGTTCAGAAAGGTCATTGGTAACTTTTAAAACGGGTAGCGTCGAAACATCAACATTATCTCCTTTTGTGATTTCGGTACATTCTATATGTCCTTTTGAATATGGAGCGTTTCCAAATGCTTCGTTTATTATTCTTGCGTGTGTCTCATCAGTTGCTACAACTGTGGACTTTGCTATTCCGCGAGAACCTTCACCATTCAGTCCCAAGCTTTCAACTATCGATATCTCGTCATTTTTCTTACCGCGAACCTTACTGTTAAGCTCGGCGATCGCGTCTTTTTTCAAGTCAACGTCCATTCTAACCTTTAATTCACCTACTCTTGTTTTTATCAATTCAAACGAATTTTTGTAGCGTCCCTTTTCTTCTATTACCGCATGCGTGTCAGAAATTAGTGTAACTCCGCCATTCTCTGAATGAAAATGAGCATCTTCATAAATCATTGTAGCCCCCTTACCTATACGAACGGTTGCAAACATTTTGTGAGTTAACTTTGTAGACCAAGGAAAAGAACAATGCGAGACGAATTTAACATTTGCACCATCTTCCACAGTGAAATCGAAATCCACACGTTGTTCACCCTCTTTTCCAAGAAAGCCTGTACACAGATGAATGGGCATCTCTATTTTTTTATCTTTTAGGATCTTTATTTTCGCCCATACACCTTTTTCCAATTTCCCTGATTCTATTTCAACTCCATCAACACTGTTAAGGCCGATGATCTTATCTCCGCTTATTATTATCGAAGCTACACGTTTGTCTAAAAGCTTTGAAACTTCGCCTCCGCTTTTTTCATAAGCTTCGGCTATTTTCTCAAATTCTTTTGAGTAGTTTGGAGCGATTCTCATGTTCTTACATCCTTCCTATGCTTCTGCTCTTTCTGAACTCTCTACAATTTCATTTGGATGATCACAACGATCACACAATTTTTTGTAATAAGAAGCTATATTTGCTGGGACACCTTCTCTCAGAACCGTTCCAGAGCATATAAGATAAGCATAATCGCCATTTCGAGCGATCTCCTCGCGGTGAGTTATCGTTATAACTGTTACGCCACTTGAATTCAGAGTATTGATAATCCTCGAAATTGTATCGAGAGACATCATGTCAATACCTGAATCTGGCTCATCGAGAATGACATAACGCATTTTCAGCATGAGTATGGAAGCAAGTTCTATCCTCTTTCGTTCCCCGCCGCTTAAAGAATCATCGACACGACGCTTCAAGTATTCTGAATTTAATCCCGCTAATTCGAGTGCCCGCTTTGCGTCATTATAAGATGCCTTTATCTTTCCTCCAAGCGTTAGATAATCGAAAGTTGTGATCCCTTCAAAATTCACACTCTCTTGAAAAGCAATTGTTATCCCAAGTTTTGCCCTTTCGTAGACACCAAGAGAAGTTATATTTTTCCCGTCAAGGTACACACCACCAACTTGTGGCTTATATCGTTCAACGCCAACTATCATGTTAGCGATTGTGGACTTTCCAGTTCCATTATTTCCAAGAACAACGTAACGCTTTCCATCATCGAATTCCATGCTCAAATTACTCAATATGCGCTTTTCTTCAAGAAAAAGGCTAACATTCCTTAATTCAAGCATATTAAAAATCCCCTTTTATGGTTTACAATAAAACATTATACCTCTAAGCGGTACGAGCGCAATTTCAAAATCTTGAATTTTTATCTTCCAAAAGTTTTCGTTCTATACATTCAAAGGCATTAAACACTTATCACGTCTCCAGCGCTTTTCAAAATGCACTTCTCCTTGAGTATGTGTTTGAAAAATTCCGTGGCTGTTTTACCAGTGCAATGTAAAGGTACGACCTTCACACCACGTTTCTGAAACTTTATCGCGACTCTTTCTATTCGTGTTTTAGAAGAATCTTTTAAGTGAAAACCTCCAACAACAGTGTGAACGTTATGGTTTTTGCTTACTTCTTCAAGAATGTATTCTATTCCTCGATGTGCACAACCTGTTAAAAGAATGCCATCTTTGAAAAGATTTATCTCGTCTTCGAAAGTGTCTTGTATACCATTTACGTTGAAGCGTTTATCGATTACGTTTGGATTGAACTTGACCTTATTTATGAGCTTAAAACCATCAATTACCACATCTCCATCTAACATATGAACATTTGATATTTCTTCGATGTCCCTCCAGTCGTAAGAAGGTCCTGCAAAGCGTGTTCCACTGTATTTGGGAGCAAGCGCTTTTCTGTGAATATACAAATCCACCTTCCCAATTTTCCTTAGAAAATACAGAAGTCCTCCTACGTGATCGTAGTGACCATGACTCACAAATATTCTTTTTATTCGACTAAAATCTATACCAAGTTTCTCAGCATTTTTGACGGCTACATTGGTTGAACCGGCATCAAAAATTGTTTCATCGTCTATTAAAAGAGACAAACCGTGTTCTGAAAGAAAGCCAACTTTTGCAATATCATTGCATAAAATTGTGATCTTCATGCGAATTACCTCCAAATCATTTTACCATTTTTCGTAACACAAAAATACCTTTAAGACTTCAATTATGAATGTCAATTTGAGGTATAATTGGAATGAATTCGAATGAAAATACACAAAGGGAGGTTTCTGAATTGGACAAACAAGAATTTGTGAGCAAACTCACAATTAAAAACGATTCCAAGATATTAATGTTGATAATGGACGGGCTTGGAGGAGTGCCAAAAGTTGGCGGAAAGACAGAACTTGAAGCTGCAAATACACCAAATATGGATATGCTTGCTTTGGCTTCAGACCTTGGACAAACTGTGCCAGTAATTCCGGGAATAACACCAGGTAGCGGTCCGGGACATCTTGGGCTTTTTGGATACGATCCTATTAAATATCAAATAGGCAGGGGAATACTTGAAGCCTTAGGGATAGGGCTTGAAGTTTCAAATAAGGATGTAGTGGCTCGCGGAAATTTTGCAACTATTCGGGATGGAATAATTGTCGATCGAAGAGCTGGAAGGCCGGCAACCGAAGAAAATGCCAAGGTATGTGAATTGATAAATTCGAAAATATCCGAGATCGATGGTGTTAAAGTTCAGGTTTTCCCAGGAAAAGAGCATAGATTTGTCTTAAAACTCACTGGTGATGGACTTGATGACAAGCTTACAGATGCCGATCCACAACGCGATGGTGAACCAATCGAATACGCGAAAGCACTTTCTAAGAATTCAGAGAAAACTGCAAAAATTGTGAATGAATTCATGGATCGTGTTATCAATCTCCTAAAAGATGGGGAAAAAATATCAGGATGTCTTTTAAGAGGATTTTCCAAGTATCCTGGTCTCCCTTTATTCCCGGAAGTTTACAAAATTAAAAGCGCTGCGATAGCAACATACCCAATGTATCGTGGCCTTGCAAAATTAGTTGGAATGGACGTTTTAGAGGTCCCAAGTGCAGAAGGCGAATTGGAAACTATAAGAGCAGAAATAAAAGTTTTGAAAGCCAACTACGATAAGTATGACTTTTTCTATTTTCACGTCAAACATACAGATTCTTATGGTGAAGACTCTAATTTTATGGCAAAAGTGGATGTCATAGAAACGGTAGACAAAGTTATACCGGAGATCTTGTCTCTCAAGCCGGATGTTGTTGTAATTACAGGCGATCATTCTACTCCAAGTGTTGTTGGAGGTCACAGTTGGCATCCTGTTCCGTTCTTGATATATTCTAAATATTCTCGTTATGGGTTATCAAGTTCATTCAATGAAAAAGAATGTGCTCGGGGAAGTCTTGGAACAATTGAAGCTAGAGATCTCATGACGCTTCTTTTAGCTAATGCGATGAGGCTTGAAAAATACGGAGCTTAATTCTTGGGGCACCTTCTGGTGTCCATTGAGGGGTGATAATTGTGAGAAAAACATTTGCGTTGATTACCATTTTTGCACTGTCCGTGATGGCACTTGCTATTTCTACACAAATCGTACCTCCGAAGATCCCTTCTGAGGTAAAAGCGTTGGCATCTACAAAGTTGATCGAAATTGCACCTAACAAGATCATTACTGCCACGATGAATAAACCCAATGGTAGCGAGTACAAAGTTGGAGAAATGATATGGTTCACGCTAAAAACTACTATGCCAGGATATCTTTACATACTTGATATACCAGAAAACGGGAGTATCACTCAACTTTTTCCAAACTATTACCAGCGAAATAATTTCATCAAGCCTGGAACACACAAAATACCATCATCCTCTCGGTACCATTTTAAGGTTTCTGGCACAAAGTCTGGAATAGAATTTGTGGAATTCATACTTTCGTCTGAGCCTCTGAACTTCCTGCAAAAAGCGGCAACTACTAAAAAAATTCCATTTGCTATAGTTGGGGGAACAAATAAAAAGGAATTTGTGAAATTCAAACTGAATCTCATGAAATCGATCATCGTTGTTCCTCGGAAATGGACAGCATGGACATATTTTTATCTTAACGCTGGAGAGAGAACATTTTTGAAAGTTCAAACCATTCCTGAAGGGGCTAATCTAACGGTTGATGGAAAAGCTTATGGGATCACACCTAAAACGGTTGAAGTGAGCCCGGGATATCACACGGTTTCGTTGTCAATGAATGGGTACCAAACCTGGACAGGAACTGTTTTCGTTGGTGTTGGACAAACCCGTTCGATAAGTATAGGGCTTGTCCCAGTTCAACAAAATCTTACTGGAACACTAAAGATAAATGTTTCTCCGTTTGATGCTCATGTGTATGTTGATGGAAATGACGTAGGTACAGGAGATCAAGTGTTAACCGTTTCAGCTGGTTATCACACAGTTGTCGTTGAAAAAAATGGATATCAATCCTATTACAACGATTCGGTTGTAGTAAATTCTGGCCTTACGACCACACTCCAAGTAAATCTTGTTCCACTAACTGCTAATATATACATTCGTTCTCAACCGTACGTGAATGTGTACATAGATGGTGTTTTTGCTGGAGGTACAGGATACAACGGATACCTTTATCTCACAGGGCTGAAAGTTGGCTACCATAAGTTTCTTTTTGAAAAAGAATGGTATATATCTCAGACCATTAATTACCGGGTGACTCCTGGTGACAATTACCTTTCCGTCAACCTTTCCGCAGCCGGAATGTTGAAGGTGCACTCCAATGTTTATCCCGTCTCTGTCAAGGTTGATGGTCAGAATTACGGCAATTTGAACAATTCTTCGCAAGGAATATATGTGCCAATAGGATCTCATACTGTGACACTTTCTAATCCAGAATACGTGCCCTATCAGGGTATATTGAATTTCAGCTTTCAGCGTACAACGGAAGTTAGCATTTCTTTGAACCTTAAGCCTTTGACTTTCTCGATAAGAGCTGAGCCAAACCCGTTCAGTCCTAATGGAGATTGGTACCAGGATATAACAACTTTTTACATCAGGCTTAGCAGAAAAGCAGCTGTAAAAATAGAAATTTATTCTGGAAATCAGATGATATGGTACCGTGAGATTAATGCTTCTTACGGGCTTACGAAAGTATCTTGGGATGGCAACTCCCTTCAAGGTCAACCTATGCCAAATGGTATTTACAACGTGAAGGTCACAGTGAAAAGTTACGGTCAGACGATGACAAAATCCTTGGATGTAGTGATAAACAAAACTGGATACACGTATTTGAAAGAAATCATAATAATTGGTGGACTGGCGATACTTCTTGGCTTGATCTACCTGTTATTTGCAAAATAATTCTTGGAGGTGAATACTTTGAAATTCGATGCAGTAATAATTGGAGGCGGCCCCGCCGGGATGGCAGCAGCAGCGACCATATTGGCGACTTATCCAAAGAAAAAAATTGCACTCGTTAAAAAAGAAAATCAGACTTTGATACCATGTGGCATACCGTACACGTTGGCAACCTTGGATTCTGTTGAAAGTGATATTCTAACTACAAAGGGGATTGAATCAAAAGGCGTAGAAGTCATCATAGATGAGGTAAAAAAACTTGATGTTAGCGCAAAGAAGATCATAACCGCTTCAGAAAAGGAAATAGAATATAGCAAATTGGTAATAGCAACAGGCTCAACACCTATTGTACCGAGAATCCCAGGTGTTGAATTAGACGGGGTTTTCACAGTCCCAAAGGATATATCAAAGATATCAAAAATGAAAGATGCCTTGAAAAAGATGAATAAAATAGCGATCATTGGGGCTGGATTTATTGGCATGGAGGTAAGTGATGAAATTCACAATTTGGGAAAACAAGTTATCGTGATCGAAGCTCTGGAACGTGTACTTCCCGTGGCCTTTGACCCGGAATTTTCTTCAGAGGTTCAGAAACTGTTAGAAGAGAAAAACATAAAAGTTAAAACCTCTTCAAGGGTAAAAGAAATTCTTGGTAACGAAAAGGTAGAAGGTGTACTTCTCGAATCTGGAGAGCGCATAGACGTAGATGGTGTTGTGCTTGCGATAGGATATCGTCCAAATTCGGCTCTTGCAAAAGACGCTGGCATTTTCATTGGAATGACTGGTGGAATATGGACTGATGAATATATGAGAACGAGTGTACCAGATGTCTTTTCTGCGGGAGATTGTACAGAGCACAAGGAATTTTTTTCGAGAAGACCGAGCAAATTGATGCTTGCTTCTACAGCGGCCTTTGATGCAAGAGTTGCTGGAGCCAATCTTTTTAACGTTAGGTTGATAAGGGAGATCAAAGGAAACATAGGAATATTTTCCACATCTATTTTAGGCAAAACATTGGGAGCTGCCGGTGGCACAGAAACAGATGCAACAGAAAGTGGATTTGAAGTCATCTGCGGCAACTCTGCTGCGATGGATCGCCACCCCGGGATACTATCAGATGCAACAAAAGTCAAGGTTAAGCTCGTATTTTCAAAGGCAAGTGGAGTTTTGCTTGGCGGACAATTGATGGGTGGAAAATCCGTTGGAGAGATGATCAACGTACTCGGCATGGCTATTCAAAGTCGAATGACAGTTACAGATCTTGTTGCGCTTCAAATAGGAACTCAGCCCCTTCTCACAGCATCTCCTGTTGTTTACCCTATAGTGACAGCCGCATTGGACGCATATTCGAAGACACATGCATGTGAGGATTGAAAAAGATGAAAGCCATAATACTCTGTGCCGGAAAGGGAACGAGACTCAGACCTTTAACTTTTACGAATGCTAAGCAGTTAATACCCGTGGCAAACAAGCCGGTGATACTTTATAGCATAGAGAAAATTCTCGCTGCTGGGATATCAGAGATAGGTATGATTGTCAATCCGGAGAATGCATTTGCTTTTAAAGAAACATTAGGAGATGGCGCTAATTTTGGAGTTCACTTGACATATATAGTTCAGGAAGAACCAAAGGGATTAGCACATGCCGTCAAACTGTCAAAAGACTTTATCGGCAGTGATAAATTCTTAATGTATCTCGGAGATAACATGATCCAAGAGGATCTCTCTAAATTTGTCAACAATTTTTCAGAGAGTGATCTAAATGCTTCAATTCTCTTAACGCCTGTTGAGGATCCATCAAGGTTCGGAATAGCAGTTGTTGATGGTGATACTGTTGTCAAAGTGGTTGAAAAGCCTCAAAACCCTCCATCCAACCTTGCGATCATAGGAGTCTATCTTTTTGATCCGTTGATTTTCGAAGGAATTGACAATATTCGCCCTTCTTGGCGCGGAGAGCTGGAAATTACTGATGCGATACAGTATCTCATAGGTCACGGGCATAAGGTTCAAGGACATGTTGTTTACGGATGGTGGAAAGATGCTGGACGACCCAAAGATCTTTTAGAAGCTAATCGTAGAGTCCTTTCGAATGTGAAAAATTCTCGGAATTTGGGAACGATCAATGGTGGAACGATCATGGAAGGACATGTGGTAATAGAAAAAGGAGCTGAAATTGTCGATTCAGTCATTCGAGGACCGATCATTATAGGTGAGGGAGCTTTGATAATCAATTCTTATTTAGGACCATACACATCAGTGGGTCCAAAGGTTACAATTGAAAACTCAGAGATTGAGAATTCTATCCTCTTAGAAAATTCCACTATTCGTGACGTTGGAGTGCGAATAGACTCAAGTATCATAGGGAAAAATGCAACTGTTTCAAGTATGGAGACAAAGCCAAAAGTTCATAACCTTGTTATTGGGGACTACAGTCTTATAAGATTGAGTTGAGAGTTAAACAAAAAAGTGGGAAGAAGGGGCTGCATGGCCCTTTCTTTCTGTTTATTTTTTCCGCTGTTGAGATTGATTTTCTTCTTCTGCTTCTTCTTCATCCTCCTCGATCAATCCCATGAAAACTTTCAAATGTTTACTTCTGCTTGGATGTCGGAGCTTACGGAGTGCTTTAACTTCTATTTGTCTGATCCTTTCTCGCGTAACGTTGAAGTATTGCCCAACTTCTTCAAGTGTTTTAGCTTTTCCATCTATTAAACCATATCTCATCTTCAACACCATGGCTTCTCTTGAATTGAGAGTATTCAACACTTTTTCTATTTGTTCATGAAGCATCATTTGGGAAGCAGCATCCTCTGGAGAAAGAACATTCGAGTCTTCCACAAAATCGCCTATGGTTGATTCATCGTCATTTCCCACTGTGGACTCAAGGGAAATGGTCTCACGGGCGGCTTTGAGAATTTCTGCTATCTTTTCACGGGATTTTTCCATAAGAACAGCGAGATCTTCAACAGTTGGATAAGAACCATGCTTTTGCATGTAGTCTCGTATGATCTTGTTTAGTTTGTTTATGGTTTCAACCATATGCACTGGTACCCTTATAGTTCGTGCCTGATCAGCAATGGCACGAGTTATTGCTTGCCTGATCCACCAAGTTGCATATGTTGAGAACTTGTATCCTTTTTTCCAATCAAATTTATCAACCGCTTTTAAAAGACCTATGTTACCCTCTTGAATGAGATCGAGAAATGATAATCCCCTTCCCATATATTTTTTAGCTATGCTGACAACAAGCCTGAGATTCGATGTACAAAGCTTTTGCTTTGCCCTTTCGTCACCATTTGCCGCTTTGCGGGCAAGTCTTCTCTCTTCACTTGGAGAAAGAAGGGGAATTCTTCCTATTTCTTTGAGATATAACTTTACAGGGTCTTTGAGATTGGCATTATCGTATATTTCTGGTTTTTGACTCTCAAGGTAAGATAAATACCTCTTCACTTCAAATGCTTCAGCATTGCCATATTCCTCAACCGTGTTCGCTATATCTTCGCCATCGTCCTTTATTGTAATATGCTCCTTTTCGAGAATATCATATATATTCTCGAGAAAAGTTGAATCGAAGTCCTCATAGTTCGCAGGGATGGCACTATCTATATCGGCATAAGTTATATATCCCCGTTTTTTCCCTTTTCTTATTAAAGCGTTAAGCTTCTTTTTTATCAAGGCGGTATTACTTTCTGCCATTTGAGGCACCTCCTCTTTTTTTTAACAGGGAACGGAGTTTCATAGCTTTCTTCATGAGTTTCGCTTTTTGCTCACGATCAATTGTGGAAACCATCTCCCTTTCCAATGCCTCTATTTGAATTTTCACTTTTCTTTCTTTCAGTTTTGAAGTGCAGAGTTTGAATATATTATCGACATTTATATTAGGTTCATCATAAGTAAAAATCTGAAAGAATCTCTCTCCTTCTTCTTTTCCAAAGAGCTTCATGGCTTCTTGTGGTAAAACAACACCTGAAGATACAATTTTAAATGCCTTTTTTGCTAATGGAGACAAAACGTCTGGATCTATCTCCTTGATAATCTTGGAACGCATATCCTCATTCAAGAACAGAAGGTAAACCACATAGTCATCTATTGTCATTCGCATGGGTGAAGAACCATTTGAGACGTTATCACTTTTTTTTGTTTGGAGTTCATACATTATATCCTTTTCGTCGATCATAAGTATTTTAGCCGCCTTTGAAACAAGTTGTCTTTTCAAAACGGGAGAACTAACCCAAGAAATAGCCTGTTTAAATCTGTATATGGCCTTAACGGGATCTCCAAATCCTCCAAGCGATTGTTGAACATAAAAGTCCCAATAATCTATAGCTTCACCCAATATTCTTCGAAATTCCTCCTTGCCATGTAAGGCAAAGAATTCATCGGGATCCTTCGATTCTCTGAATACTATTACTTTGGTGTTGAATCCTTCTCCTGCCAGAACTTTCGCAACTCTTTGCATAGCTGATACACCAGCACTATCACTGTCAAGTACAAAAAGCAGATTATTCGTGACTCTCCTCAGCATGTTCAAATGAAATTTTGTTAGATTAGTACCTAACACTGCGCAGGTGTTGTCAAATCCATTTCGATGAAAGGCTATGGCATCCATATATCCTTCACAGAGTATCGCAAAACCAGCTTCCTTTATCTTATAACGAGCTGTATTAAAAAGATAAAGTAATTTTGATTTCGAAAAATACCGGCTTTCAGGGGAGTTGATATATTTAGGTCCTTTATCGGTTAAGGTTCTTCCACCAAACGCCACAATTTTGCCTGATGAATTCTTTATCGGAAAAATAACCCTATCTTTGAAGAATTCCCGCAGTCTTCCGTCGCGTGTTCTTGTAATTAACCCATACTTTATAAGATCCTCTGTTCCAATTTCCTGCTGACGGGCTACTCTCATTACAATATCTGAATTAACTGGAGCATATCCAAGATCGAATTTTTTTGCATCTTCTTTGGTAAGGCCACGAACCTCCGTTAAATAGGAAAGAGCTTGTTTTCCTCTCGCTGAAAAGAGTGTGTTTTTGTAAGCTTGGGCTATAGAATCCATCATCAAAGTATATTTTGAGTAAAAGCTGTCGTTTGTAACAACAGGTGGACTGATACCACATATCTCTGCAACTTTTTGGACTGCTTCTATGAAAGAAACGTTCTCAATTTTTTTTACAAATTCTATGACGTCACCTCCGGCGCCGCATCCAAAGCAATGAAAGAATTTTTTTTCTGGGTTAACGTAAAAAGAAGGAGTCCTTTCCTCGTGAAAAGGACATAAACCTCGGTAACTTGAACCAGCTTTTTCGAGTGAAACATAGTGCGACACAACTTTTACTATGTCGCACTTTGACTTGAAATCTTCTAATTCTCTTTTCACAAGAGTGACTTTCGAATCAACGCTTGGAGAATTGCGGACTTCTTCTGGCCTTTCTTTTCCCGTATTTCTTTCTCTCGACCATCCTTGAATCTCTTGTTAGTAGGCCATTCTCTTTAAGAACACCCCTTAGGCTGTCGTTGAAATCCAGCAATGCTCTTGCGATTCCAAGACGAAGGGCACCAGCTTGCCCTGAGAGCCCTCCTCCGTTTATTCTACATACGATATCGAATTGTCCAATCGTGTTGGTGGCAATGAAAGGATCATTGATTTTCATGACAAGTGTATCTCTTTGAAAGTAGTCTTTGAGAGATTCATAATTCTTGCCATTTATAATAATTTTTCCTTCGCCTGGTCTCAAATGAACTCGAGCAACAGAAGTCTTTCTTCTCCCTGTACCGTAGTAATCTGCTTTTTCAGCCATTCATGATACTCCTTTCACTTGTTACATTCCGCTCTTCATAATTCCAAAGGTTGAGGTTTTTGGGCAACATGAGGATGCTCTGCACCACGGTAAACCTTGAGTTTTTTAAACATATGTCTTCCAAGCACACCTTTGGGTAACATACCATGCACAGCGAATTTTATTAACCTTTCGGGGTGCGTCTTCAACATATCCCTGGCACTTATCTTTTTAAGATTTCCCATATATCCGGTATGACGATAATAGAATTTGTCATTGAGCTTATTTCCAGTCAAAACTATCTTTTCCGCATTGATAACGATCACGTAATCACCTGTGTCTTCATGTGGTGTATAAGTGGGTTTGTTCTTTCCGGAAAGAATTCTGGCTACTTCCACAGCAAGGCGACCAAGTGGTTTTCCATTCGCATCCACTACATACCATTTCTTTTCTAATTCATCTTTCTTCGCGAAATAAGTTTTTTGAGTCATTTCTCGCTACTCCTCCATTCGCGATTCGTTTTCCACGTCTCCAGTTTAAAGACATTGGATGTCTTCTTGTAAATCAAGAAGGTTACGAATCCATCAACAGTTGCTTTAACTGCGTTAAAAAGTGTTATTACCCACAGATAATTCTTCAAGACAAACATGTAAGAGACTTTCAAATACGGTGGATAAACCAACATATTCAAAGCATCCATACCAGCTATCATGATCATTGAAGCAACGCCTAAAGCAGCTACTGCTCTAACTTTTGTTTTCTTTCTTGAGTAAAACCACGCTGAAATGCCAATAAGCAATGTTCCAGCAGCAGCATTCATGAAAATTCCCACCACATCTGTTCCTCTGATGGCGAAGTAAAGCAAATCTTTGATCAACACGGTCAAGATGCCGGATATCGGTCCAAGCATGAATCCCACTAACAAGGCTGCGATGTCACTCGGATCGTACTTAAATCCGGCCAATTGAGGAATTGGTATTTCTATTAACATTAATACTGTAGCCATGGCTGAAAACACGCCTATGATAGCTAACTTTTTAGTTCTCGTTATCATTTAGTTCCACCTCTTGATACACATTAGCATATTTTCTCTTTCGACGCTTTTCAAACTTCACATTCCCATCTGCAAGCGCGAAAAGTGTAAAGTCTTTACCAAGGCCAACATTTTTACCTGGCCATATCTTTGTTCCACGCTGCCTTACCAAGATATTGCCAGCTCTAACTTTTTGCCCATCTCCAACTTTTGTCCCAAGATATTTTGGATTGCTATCTCTTCCGTTTTTGCCAGTGGAACTTTTTGAACCGAACAATTGAAGCTCTATTTTCACGTTAGTCACACCTCCATTTTGGAAACCGATAGGTTCTTAGGATATTGTTTTGACAACTGCAGAATCGTTTTGTGAAGCGTTTCGATCATCTTCTGAGCGCATTCTCCATCACTTTTTATATCACATTTGATCAAGCCGTCATCTATCTTATACCGTATCTTCTCTCTAAGAACCTCTTCAAGCCCTATAAGTGTCGCTTGAGCAACCGCACTTACGGCAGCACAAACAATATCTTTTCCCTTGGTTCCCAGTCCTACATGACCGAGTATTTTAAAGCCTACATAGCGATCATTTCGAAAAAGGAAATAACAATAGGTCATCCTTCTATTTTTTCTACTTTTAACATAGAGTACCATTGTCTGTGATTCTTAACACGTCGATACCCTTTTCTTCCTTTAAACTTAACTGTTAATACCTTTCGATATCTTCCGTTTTTCACGAGAGTAGCCTTAACCTTTGCACCTTCTACATAGGGAGAACCGATCTTTACTTCATCATCCTTTTTGAGGGCTATAACTTTGTCGATGACAACTTCTTCCCCTTCTTTAACACTCTTGAAGCGCTCGGTTTTGAACGCCTCACCTTCAGAAAGCTTGTATTGCTTCCCTCCAACTTCGACAATAGCGTACATTTTTGCACCTCCTCCCACAAAACATCCGCCGATCCAAGGTGGAGTTATTAACTCTCTTCAGACCCGGATCGTGCGTCGTGGAAATTTTACCACGAATGAAGCAAAATACAAAAAGAAAGAAATATTTTCAATTAAGTTACCAATTCAAGAAAATCGATAGTACTTAAACCCTACGATCATATCTTTTCTCTTGGACAAAATGTTAAATAAAACTTAATTAAGATTGTTAACAAATCAAATGAGATTTGATCTTGAACAACACGTATTGTCAAGATACTGGCGTTAGAATAAAAGTGCAAGAAGGAAAAAAGGTAGAGGAGGGGTCAAAAATGAGAAAAAAGAGTGTGGAAAAATTATTTCATGAGATGATTCAAAAGAAATTAGCCACAAAAGTGAAAAACGAAAACATGCTTAAAATAGCAAAATACGGGATGTTCAGATTCTGACTCGATTCAAGCAAAAAAGGCACCCACATCATTGTGGGTGCCTTTTTTGATAAAATACTTACATGAGACAATATATCGTTTTTTTGTTTTTTGTTCTAACACTCTCGAAAGTGTTTGCTATAGACCTCCAATTCAATGTTCCACCAAGTTCTGGCGCATTGAAATCTCACTTGTTAGAACTCATCAATTCCGCGCAATCCACTATATCGATTGCCATTTACAACATGGATGATCCTGAAATAGCAGGTGCATTGGAAGAAAAGAAATCAGAAGGGATCAGTGTGAGGATCATAACAGAGGGAAAGAATTACCTGATAAATCGCAATTTCTTCTCTGAAGTGAATACTGTTGCCGATCCAATAAATGGAGGATTAATGCATGAGAAGTTCGCCATAATTGATGATGAATGGGTGTGGATAAGTTCTGCAAACTTTACCACTTCGTCTATGTATAAAGATCTGAATAATGCTTTGATCTTTGATTCTAAATCACTCTCCCACGTATTCAATAAAGAGTTCAACCTCATGTACAAGGGGCTCTTTTCTATTTCAAAGCTTGAGGAGGCCACGAGCTTAACGGTAGAAGGTGTAAGGTTGGATGTGAGATTTTCCCCATCGGGTGGAATTTTTGACGAAATCGTCGATGCATTGAAACACGCAAAGCATGAAGTAGACATTGCAATGTATGCCTTTTCAGACATGAGAATTTCTCTTCTGCTTATGGCTCTTGATGAACATGGCGTAAAAATAAGAGTTCTCGCAGACGAGAGCTGGAATTCCTCTGGATACAGCGTGATACCAAAAATGAAAGAATTTAGTTTTTTTAAGAAATTTGACAATCCTTATGGTTTACTTCACGACAAATACATCATCATAGATCCAAATTCTCCAAATGCAAAAGTTCTAACGGGTTCTTACAACCTCACAAGATCAGCTCAATCAAAAAATGACGAAGTCCTAATTGTCATTCACTCAAAAGAAATTGCAAGGCTTTATCTTGAAAACTTTGAATCGTTGTGGAGAAGAAGTCTTTAGAGTTTGTTAGATCATTTTGGTTGTAAAAGTTCCAATATCGCGAAGAAGTGGAACGCACTACCGCCAAGAACAAAGATATGCCATATAGCATGATGGTAGGGGATCTTTCTTTTTATATAAAATATCGTACCAACTGTATAAAGGATGCCGCCGACAACCAGAAAAATCAAGCTTATTTCTGGCAAAACTGCCATAAGATTTTTCATAGAAATAACTATCATCCAGCCCATAACAATGTAAAGCAAAGTTGAGAGAATGACAAATCTCTTAACAAAGAATACTTTGAAAACAATTCCCACCGCAGCCAATCCCCAAACGATTCCAAAAATTGTCCATCCAAGCGGTCCCCTTAAGCTCACCAATGTGAAAGGTGTATATGTTCCGGCTATGAGCAAAAAAATGGATGAATGGTCCAAAATTTCGAAAACATTTTTAGTTACGCCATTTGGAAAACTATGATACAAAGTTGAAATCGTATAGAGTATTACAAGCGTGGAACCGTATATGGTAAAACTAACAATATACCAAGGATTTCCGTGAACAGCCGAAAAAACGATCAGCAAGACCAACGCAGCTATCGAAAGAAGCGCAGCTACGCCGTGAGTTATCGAATTGACTATTTCTTCTCTCAATCTAAAGCTTTCTGTATTATTCATTGTAAGTAAACCTCCTCAAACACTGATTATACCCTTAATAAAACTAAAAAACAATTTTTTTGCCATCTATTTTGTTTTGTGATAATATTTAATTAAAAATAGAGGGGGTGGATCTATGGATGGCAGAGTGAACGTCGGATTAGCTGTGACTGTGATCATATTAATAGTGATAATGTTCGTAACAAGCACTATAATTATGGCAGCTGGCATGAGAGCATTTGGTGGTATGGATACCGGGATGGATATGCCAATTTTGCTTTCGGTTGGTTCAACCGCCTATGTTTTTGTGTTAATTTTAGGCATTGTCACAGCAATTTTGCAGTTGATTGTTTTAAAACAGATCATGGATGTACTGAACAACAATATAGTGCACACACGCGCAATGCTTGCTAACATTCAAACAGATGATCTTTCGATCAAATCTGAAATCGAAGCAGCGGCGAGAGAATTGGAAAGCGAAAGTATACCCGGATGGGCGTTTTGGGGGTACGTGATATCCTATGTAGTTGCTATGATTTTCTCTTTTGTGCCGCCAGTAACGACCGTGTTCGGTCTTGTTGGTTTTGTTTTCTTTCTCATATATCTTCATCAAATATTCTCAACCGCCGCATCAATTTATGGAGTAAAAAACAGAGTTTACTCGTATCTCAGAAATATGAAAGGATTACCTCAAATTGAAGAACTCCGACCTATAGCAAAGAGGAATATTTTCCTGGTTCTTATCTTGACAATCGTCACATTCGGCATATACTGGCTTTATTTGTTAGTAAGGCTTCCAACCGAAGTCAATGAATTTGTAAAAAGCGATGAGGGGATACGTGCGCGCTTCGTCAACTAACTTGGGAGATAAATTTCCGCTTCGCCAGTTATAACATTTTTGTCATTGTCTATTACGGTCGTGGATAAGAATAGCCTGCGCTTTTCAGGATTCTTATCTTTTACTTCTATTCTTATTTTTATTGTGTCGTTAACATAAACGGGCTTGCGAAATTTAACAAATTGCGAAACGTATACTGTACCAGCCCCTGGAAAGTCGTGTCCTAAAACTTTCGATATTAAAGAGGCAACCAGCATTCCATGTGCTATACGTCTGCCAAAGATGCTTTTTTTTGCGAATTCTTCGTCTAAATGAAGTGGATTGTTGTCTCCTGTGATTCGAGCAAATTCTCTCACCATTTCATCAGTTACCTTTGCCTCGAATTCTCTGGTATCACCAATACTTATCTCTTCGAAATTCATAAAAATTTCCTCCTTCTAACATGGTAAAATGATGTGGGTACTTGGTGCTATTTTAGCAAATTAAGAACGGAGTTTACAGTAGACAAGAGGAGAGAAGTTATGATAATCTACGGTCGAAATGTTGTCAAAGAAGCGATAAGAGCCAAAATACACATGAATAAAGTGTACATTATAGATTCTTTAAATCTTTCACAGGAAATGAAGCAAATCGAGAACGAACTGAGGCACATAAAGATATCGATTGAAAAAGTAAATGAAAAGAGATTAGAAGATATTGCACATTCCAAGGATCATCAAGGGATAGCGGCAAAGATTAAAGATTACAAATACGCAGATACTTTTAAGGTTCTTGATCACCTTAACCATCCTCCGTTCGTTGTGATTCTCGATCAAGTTCAGGATCCGCACAACGTTGGCGCTATTGTGCGAAGTGCTTATGGCGCAGGAGTTGATTTGCTGATTCTTCCGGAACACGGTGGATGCCTCGTAACACCGGCAGTTTTAAAAACCTCCGCAGGATACGCTTTCAGAATGCCAATATCCATAGAAACAAATCTTGCAAGAGTGGTTGAGGAACTGAAAAAACGGGACGTATGGGTGTACACAGCTACCATGAACGGGAAACCCTATTATGAAGTTGATATGACTGGGCCAATTGCCTTTGTTTTTGGAAATGAGGGGAGAGGAGTGCGAAGACTTGTCATGAAGAAAAGTGATGATTTTTTGTCTATTCCCATGGCGCGGAAAATGGATTCTCTCAACGTTTCCGTCAGTGTTGCTGTAATTTTATTTCGTGCAATGGAGATGAGAAATAATGCCAATTCATAAACTTCCAGAGGAAATTGTAAGGAGAATTGCAGCTGGAGAAGTTGTGGACCATCCATCTTCTGTTGTGAAGGAATTGATCGAAAATGGTTTAGATGCAGGCGCTGACAAAATAAAGATTTCAATAGATGGTGGTGGAAAATCTCGAATTGTTGTTGAAGACAACGGAAATGGGATGTCTGCAGAAGAACTCAAAGTAGCTGTTTTGCCGCATACAACCTCTAAGATAGAAAAATTTGAAGATTTGTACAGAATAGGAACTTTTGGATTTAGAGGAGAAGCCTTAGGATCGATAAGTGCTGTTTCCAAGATGAGAATAGAAACGTCTTCTTCAGGAGAGATAGGTGCTTCACTTGATGTAATTGGTGGGGCAATAGGCGAAGTTACAAAGATCGCCAAAGAGAGAGGCACTCGTGTTATTGTGTCAGATCTGTTTTTCAACATACCAGCAAGAAGAAAGTTCCTCAGCTCTACTTCTGTCGAAACCAGAATGGTTACCGAAGTAGTTCAAAAGTTTATTCTCTCTAAAAATGTGGGCTTTCGGTATCTTCATGATGATCAAGAAATTTACAACATAAAACCGGGACTCTCCCTCGAAGAAAGAATAAAAGTAGTTCTTGGAGATTACGAGCTGGTAAAAATGGATTCAGTATTTGGTGGCGTTAGGATCTATGGTTACGTCAGCGCCCCAACAGTTGGAAGACAGAACAGAGTGAACGAAATCATCTTTGTCAATGGAAGATATGTTCGTAGTGGTCTTTTAATGAAGGCGATTGAAGTGGGATATGCTCAACACTTGAAAAAGGGAGAGTTTCCCATTGCTGTCATGTTTTTGGAAGTTCCACCTCAATTAGTGGATGTGAACGTTCATCCTCAAAAATTGGAAGTAAAATTTAGCGATCAGTCGAAAATATTTGGAATGATAGTTGGAGCTGTTAAAAAAGCTTTGGCGTCTCCTTCCGTCTTTAAAATACCGATAGAAAAAGGACCAATGAGAACTTCCGAACCTACAGCGGGTGATTTTAATTCATCACAAGTTTCTCAAAAAAATCTACTTTTTTCCACGAACTTTTCTCAGCTTAAAAAAAGCAGTTCTAAGAACTTAAATGTACCGTTTGACACGGATATGATACCAAAACGCCCAGAATTGGCGGAAGCACGTGAAAAACTTTCAAAAACTAAATTTCTTGGCGTTATACATGGGAGATATATAACTTGTGAAAGTGAGAATGCTTTATATCTTGTTGATATGCATGCAGCACATGAAAGGATTCTTTATGATAAGTTCAAAACTACACCCTTTAGTACATCACAGCATCTTGCAATATCAATAAAACTCGATCTTACGGAAACACAAAGAGAGATCCTTGAAGAGCACAAAAATGAAATACATGACTTTGGTTTTGAATGGAAAGATGATGAGCTCACAGGAGTTCCAAACTTAGGAAAAGCTATAGACTGGCGAGAAGTATTTATATCCACTGTTGAATCGTTTCGACTCTCATTCGTTGAAGATCCCCGAAATGAATTTTTGGCAACGCTTGCATGCAAAGCCGCTGTAAAAACCGGAGAAAAAATATCCATAGAAGAGATCGATCAACTTCTAAAAGATCTTGATGAGCTTGAAGTTTGGTCGTGCCCACACGGAAGGCCTCTCGTATACTCGATCGATTTTAAGAGATTGGATAGGTATTTTGGGCGATGAAGATCGAAGAAGCCGTCGCTAAGGCATTAAAAACAGAATCTCATGAAAGAATACGAAAGGAGATCGAGAAGGCAGAGAAAATCGGAGTCTCTCTCATTCCCTATGGAGATGAACTATATCCAAAATCCTTGGTTGAGATCCACGAGCCTCCCCCTCTTTTGTATGTTTGGGGAGAAAGAATAGATGTGTTAAGCAGATTTTCAATAGCTGTCGTCGGGTCTAGAAAAGCAAGTTCTTATGGGAAAGCAGCAGCGTCGTTAATTGCAGGGGATCTTGCAAGAAATGGTGTGGTGATCGTGAGCGGATTGGCGTATGGGATAGATTCTACCGCCCATGCCGCAGCAGTCAAGAATGGAAGCACTATTGCTGTTCTTGGAAATGGAGTGGACATTGTTTATCCACGTTCAAATGCGAAACTTTTCGAAGAAGTGAAAAAACACGGATGTTTAGTGAGTGAGTTTCCCTTTGGAAGCAAACCCGATAAATGGACATTTCCAAGGCGCAACAGAATAATAGCCGGACTTTCCAAAGGGACGGTTGTAATTGAGGCAGCAAAACGCAGCGGTTCTTTGATAACAGCTCGCTTAGCTCTTGAAGAGGGAAGAGAAGTTTTTGCCGTTCCAGGTCCTATTTTCTCTTTATCAAGTGAAGGCACAAATGAATTGATCAAGGAAGGGGCAAAGTGTACCACATGTGTAGATGATGTGATAGAGGAGTTCGAGTACGTTAAACTTGCTCAAAAAAGTGAACAAATAGACGATCCCATCATCGAATGTTTGAAAAAAGGTCCAAAAACAACTGAAGAGATAAGCCACTCGATCGGAATACCTATGAATGAATTAAACGTTAAACTTACGATGCTTGAAGTGAATGGCGATATAGAATGCGATTCATCTGGAAAATTTAGGTTGATTTGATGAACATTCCTCCTTTTGATGCACCTCTCAACTGCTCAAAGTAGCTTAGATACAATTTCCATATATTTTCGTATATAATATACCCGCACAGGGTATAAAAAGGCAAAAGGAGGAAAGATATCATGCAAATTTTCGAAGAAACTTCTTTGGGAAATCTCCATCTGAAAAACCGGCTCTTCTCTGCTCCGATCAAAACCGGATATGGTCAAACAGTAACTGACCGCCATATCGCCTATTACTCTTCGATATCCAAAGGTGGCGTGGCCATGGTTTGTGTGGAACCAGTATCTGTAACTTTAAGTGGAAGAGAGCACCCTAAGCAGCTTAGACTTGATTCGGATGAGTTCATTTCTTCTGTTGAGAAAATAATAGACACGATTCACTCAAATGGTGCCCTTGCGTGTGTTCATCTCAATCACGCTGGGCGTGCTGCTAATCCGAAAGTTACCTCAAACGTTGTTATTTCCTCATCCGAAGTTTTATGCCCACTAACTGGAGCTGTTGCTCATGAAATGACAAAAGGCGAGATTTTTGAAACAATTGAAGCTTTTAAGAAAACAGCTATTCGTGCTAAAAGATCTGGAGCAGATGTAATAGAGATACAAATGGGGCATGGTTACCTTGTTTCTCAATTTTACTCAAAGTTTATCAACCACAGAAAAGACGAATATTCAGAGCCTTTGAAGTTTGCAAATGATGTTATAAATGCAGTTAAAAGTGCGGGTTTGCCAGTGATAGTCCGCGTTTCCGGTGATGAGATGGCAGAAAACGGATTACACACTGAAGATCTTAAAGATCTGATCCAGTTAGTAGAAAATAAAGGAGTGGCTGCCATTCATGTTGGTATGGGAAATGCTTGTGTCTCTCCTGCTTTTTACTATCACCACATGTTTGTTCCAAAAATCTTTCATGAAGAGTCATTAAGAAAAATACGAGGCTTTACTTCGTTACCAATCATAGCTGCTGGAAGATTTGGAGATCCCGAAAGACTTGAAAATGCAGTCTCCGGGAAGCTCGCTGATTTTTTTGCGCTTGGCAGATCCTTAGTGGCGGATCCGGAATTTCCAAACAAAATACGAAACGGGAAAACAGATGAGATCATTTATTGCGGTGGATGTGTACAAGGCTGTTTGGCGAAGGTAAAATCCGGAGAAGGCCTTGGATGCATTGTGAATCCAAGGGTTGGATGGGCAGGAAAGATCGAGAAAGCTCAAAAACACAAACGTGTAGCGATAATTGGTGGAGGTCCATCTGGTTTGGAAGCAGCTGTTGTTCTAAAGGAACGTGGATATGAAGTTGAGATATTTGAAGAAGCAAAAGAACTTGGTGGAACAGCAAAACTTGCTTATGTTGCTGTAGGAAAAGAAACAATGAAAAAACCAATAGATTCTTTAATAAAAAAAGTTCTTCGTTCTGACATCACGATAACTTACAATACTAAGTTCACCAATTCAGGTTCGAGAAACTATGACATAATTCTTTCCGCTGTCGGAAGCAGCCCGATCAAGATAAATGTACCAGGTGTAGAGAACGTGATTCAATTGACAGGGCATGAGTATTTCTCAAATCCGGAAAAGTTAAAGAATGCGAAAAAAATTTTAATTGTTGGCGGAGGGATGATAGGCATCGAGGCTGCAGATCACCTGGCAAACAATGGCAAGGAGGTAAGTATAATCGAAATGTTTTCAGACATAGCAAGAGATATGGAACCAATAACGCGTACACTAACATTAAATCGTTTGGACAAGGCAAAAGTGAAAGTATATACTAAAACTAAGCTCGAAAGGTTTGAAGCAAATCATGCTATATGCTTAACTGAGAACAAGCAAATTGACATTGGGGAATTTGACGCTGTGATATTTACCATAGGAGTCAAATCTAACCCGTCCCCTGAAGGTTCAATTAAAATAGGGGATGCCAAGAAGCCAGGTCAAATATATGATGCCGTTCATTCTGGTTTTGAAACGGCTTTGAAAGTCTAAACGAATGTGCTTTGTTCAAATTTCACATACCAAATCTTGGTGACTATCCAGAATATAGATGGTGCGGGATTTTCATAAATATGGAATCTTTAAAGAATGGGAATTCTGAATTGGGCACAAAGTTTGCTAATACAACTTGGGAATTTTTTTGATGTAAATACGAAAGGAGTTGCTCTACCATGTCATCAAAACATGTAGCAAAAATGGCACTATGGCTTGCGCTTGTCTCAGTGCTTTCGATCATCTCATTTCCAATAGGCCCTGTGCCAATAACCCTTCAGGTATTTGCCTTTTTCTTGATGGCGGCCTTTTTGAATCCAATCGAAGCTCTTGAAGTATCAATTGGATATTTGATTCTTGGAGCTATTGGCATTCCAATCTTTGCTGGAGGTGCAAGTGGAATTGCAACACTCGTTGGTCCTACAGGTGGATATTTATGGGGGTTCGTTCCCGCTGCATGGATAGCATCAACAGCATGGAGAAAAAATGGCGTGGGACGCGTAATTTTACTCGCGTTATCGCTACTCTCGATATACATCCCAGGGGCTTTGCTGTTGTCAACGTACGTCAATGGCATCGTAAATGCTATACGTGTTGGCGTACTTCCCTTCATTTGGATAGACGCCATCAAAATTGTGCTTGTCTTTCCAATTGCTTACAAAGTGCGGAATTTCAGTGAATCCATGGCATTCAATGGGAACGGCGGAAAACAAAACAATATAGCTTCACGAAAATAACACAAATCGACCTTGGACGATATTGATTACGCACAAGAGAGATCTAACGTCATGGTGTTACATAGGAGCACTTTAAGATCAAAGAGTGAATAATTTAATTTTGGACAAGCTACGCTCCCGTGTTCTACCAAAGAGAGTACGGGAGCGTAATATAGAGGCAAAGAACTTTTTAGAAACTGATTTGTGGAACTTGGAAAGCGTCAAATTCAGCTTTTGTTTGAGGTATGATCAATTTTCCTTTTCTTATCATATTCTCGAGAATGTCAAGCTGGTGAAAAATTGATTTTGGAACAAGTTGCTTTGTGTAAGTCATGGGACTTATTCCTATACCACCATTGTTGAGCGATAGTGTGAAAGTCTTGCCTTTAAATGTTCCATCGATGACTGATTTTATTCCGTCAAAGACACCGATATCAACTCTCTTCATGGCACTGACAAGAACGTGCCCTGGCGCAAGATAATCTTGATCTTGATCTGCACCTATCGCAAAGTAGCCTTTAGGTTGATCCCTCATCGCGTCTATGACTCCAAGGCCACTCAATCCAGCAAGTTGGAAGACGATATCGGCACCGGCACTGATTTGGCTTTCTGTCATAGCTTTGCCAGCTGATGGATCGTCAAAACTACCAACATATCCGGAAAGAACTTGAACATTTTTTCCATGGAGAATGTTGTAAGTTTTAACGCCGGCCTTGTATCCAAACAGATAACTTTTAACCGGTGGTATAGGCATTCCGCAAACAGCCCCCACCTTACCAGTTTTGGACATCGCAGCAGCTATGTAGCCAACCAAGAACCCTCCTTGCTGTTGGTCAAATATGTAGCTTTCCACGTTTGGTATGTTTTTGATAGAACCGTCTATAAAGATGAATTTTGTGTTAGGGTATTGTGGTGCAACTCGTTCAACAGCTTCTTTGATCAAGAATCCGACAGCAACAACGGCGTCAGAAATTTGAGCTGCGGCGCTGAGATTTGGAACGTAATCTGATTGTTCGTACGATTGAATAATATTCGCTGTGATTCCGTACTGTTTAACAGCCATTTCAACTCCTGCCCAAGCACTGTCATTGAAGGATTTATCGCCTAATCCACCTGTGTCCGTAACAAACGTGACGGTAATTGATAGAGCCACCGTCCCAAGAATAAGCATCGAGATCATGAAAAACGCCACGTACTTTTTCATTCTTACCCCTCCTTTTGTATTCAAAAACCCTCCCAAAAGCGCATTCTCACGATATTCTAAATGATATTACTTCTCATGAGTAGCAACCAAAGCAAAGAAAAGCTGATGCTAATAGCAGGGCTTATCAACCACATTTTTGAGAACTTTCTGTACCTTATGAGCCTGTAGATGCTCATTCCAAGTAGAGTTAACGCAACGTACCACCATTGCAAAGCCATCACGAATATGAAAAAGAGTATTCTTTCGAAATTTCCATCCGAGTCTCCAGATTTTGTTGGGATGTATCCAAGCCTTCTGAATATGTCTGTAAAAACCACTGACACTATGGTAAGCCCTAAAAGATAGTTAACAAATGGAGGCTGCAAATAAGAATGTGAACTTATCCAGCCAGACAGTGGAATTGTGAATGCTATGGCCAAGCCCACATTGATAAGCTCTGAAGATATATACCATCCATTCCTGTTACTCTTAGACTTGAGGAAAGTTAATCCTATCAAAATAATGGTGTAAAGCGCCACGCTTAACAAACCAGTCAGGCTAGTGAGAAGATCAAAAGTCAAAGCTAACGCAATTAAGACTGTCCATATGAAGGCCTTCTGGATTTCTTTCTTATCGTGTTTGTAAATCAATGAATTGTTAGAAAACGCGTAGTCCGAGGCGGTGTAAATAAGCAAAAAAAGATTGGGAATCATATTTTTTCCTCCTTCTCTTAGAAGATTTCACAACTTCTTTGTATATTTCATCAAGTCGACGAGCCATTGTGTTCATCGACCAATGTTCTAACACATAATTTATGCCGTCATTTGACATTTTCATAGAAAATTCAGGGTTTCTCAATATTTTCAAAAGTCTGTCGACAAAGTCTTTAAGTTGAACAGTGTCAATAAGTGAGCATCCGACACCATCTTTTAACGCATCTGCCACTCCCTCTTTTGCCACTGCAACCACGGGCAAACCAGCAGCCAAAGCTTCCAGCACAACTAAGCCTTGAGTCTCTGTTACTGAAGCAAAAGCAAAGACATCCGATTGACGGTAGTATTCTACAATTTCATTTCTTGGCATGTATCCAGTCATTACAACATGATCTGAAATATTGAGATGGGAGGCCAGATGTGAAACTTCCTTCATTTCTGGACCGTCCCCTATCATTATCAACGTTGTGTTTTTGAGCTTTTCATGTAAAAGGGCGAAGGCTTTCACAACGAAATCTACATTTTTTTCCTTGGCAATCCTGCCAACGAACAAAATGACATGATCATTTTCTGATATAGAGTGACGCTTTCTTATTGAAAATTTTAAAGGCCTTCTAAAATTTTCCACGTCTATACCTGTTGGAAGGACATATATTGGAACTTCCACACCGTAACCTAAGAGTTCATCTTTAATTTTTCCAGTTGGTGCTATAACTGCATCCGTAGAATTGCAAAACCAACTACTGAATTCTCTGACAGCATTCTCTGTGGGTCTAAAAGGAAATGGTATATAGTGCCTGTATTCGGTGAGTAGTGTGTGATATGTGTGTATATGAGGAAGGCCCAATTTTTCACTGATCCGCAAAGCCTGAAATCCCATGCTAAATGGGGCATGAGAATGAACCACGTCGATCTTCAACTTTGTAGATAACTTAAATATTTTATGGGATATCGGAATGGCAAGTCTATGCTGTGGTTCCCACAAAAATCTGAGACCGTTCACTTTGAATGTTCCGCTTTCGTTTTTCGGTATCATAGGGGAAAAGACGTAAACTCTTTCCCCCATGCTCTCAAGATATCTCTTGAAAAGATTGACGGATGTAGCTACCCCATTTATTTGAGGGATATACGTGTCGGTCATCATGCCTATATTCATACAAACCATCCCTTTAAAAACGCATACAAAGAGACAAAGAAAATTATATCACGTGTGATTCTGACAATTACAGTGTAGATCATTCCATAGCCCATGGAACTTCTCACAAGATAGAATTCGAGTATGAAAGACCAGAAAATAGGAATCAAAAAAAGAACAGCTGCCCATTTCCATAAAAAATATATGGAAAATATCCACCCCGTCATAACATGTGGAAAGAGAACGAAAGGGAATCCCAGGAAAACTGTTTTCCCACCCTTCCCAGCGATCCTATGAATACCAATGGCTAAAGCGTAATAGATTGCAATCAACCCTAAGAGGATAGCTGAAAATATATAGAAACCGCCAAAGAACGGAATATTTCCAAGCATAGGAAAAAGAATCAAAACGTTAACAATCCACACAACAAATATAGTTAATGTTGAGCTCAAAAGGTCGAATCTCGATGTCTTGAAGAAAAGTCTTGGTGAAAACACGAGATCGAATATTTTATCCACCTTTTACCCTCCTAATCATTTCAACAAGAGAATCTGCCAAACGATTTTTATCGCGCTCAACCCACTCCAAAGAAGCATTCAGCTTATCAACAAGTTCATGTGCTTTAGACCATAGTGGAACAAGACTTGGAGATTTCACCTTGTATTCTCCTTTCAATTGTTTAATCATCAGTTGGCTGTCAGCAAATACTTTTATCTTCTTTTTTGAAAGGTTTGTCTGAACATATTTCAAAGCCATCACAAGTGCTGTATATTCAGCTTGATTGTTAGTGGCCAATCCGATATATTCTGCGTGCATACAAATAATTCTTTCTCCATTTTCTACAACAAAAGCCGAAGCTGCTGGGCCGGGGTTTCCTTGAGCGCCTCCGTCAGTTCTAACTATAATGTCATCCGACACGTTTTACATCTCCAATAAGTAATTTTTTTGCTGATTCTTCATCAAGTTGAGAGATAAGACCGCAGGCTGCGAATATATAATGTGAATCTACATATAATTTCGCCTCTTTTGGGGGGAGCAAAGCCATTGGCCTTTTCTGTCCGAGATTACGGATTTCTTCAAGGACTTTTGAGCTTTTTCTTGACCTACTCAAAACTCCACCAGTCCCAAAAATATTCGTAACGGCTGTAAGGTCTTTCCCTTCAGCCAGTTTAATTCTCCCAGTTGGACCGTAAAGATAACGAATAGTTCCGCAATGACGCAGAACACTTTCTATTGCACACCCTTTGGCCATTGCCAGAACAAAATCTTCAATTCTTTTATTTTTGGGATACGGAGTAATTTTTTTCAAAAGCTCATCCTTATCTGGAAATTCTTCGCAAATCCATTCGAAATTTTTTACAACATTAGATGCGTTTATAAAAACGCCAAGATCTCCTTCTACCGTTCTTTTTGCAAATGGTTCTGGTGAGACAGTAATCTTTTGTATGTCAGGACTACCGTTTGTAAAAGAATCCACATCTGTTGTTGCTCCACCGATATCTATTGTTATGCAATCACCCATCTCCTTTTGAAGGATACTTCCAGCTTTCATAACGGCTGCCGGAGTTGGTATTATTTGACCCTTCACCTGACCATCAAGCTTTGCCATTCCGGGAGCATGAATGATATTTTGAGAAAAAACCTTCTGGACAATCTTTCTAACGGGCTCCACATTTAAAACATCCACTTTGGGGTAAACATTCTGCGTCACAGTTACCTTTTTCCCACTATTTTCCAAAATTTGTACTACTCTTTCCGAAGCGTCCAAATTTCCTGCATAAACAAAGGGAACGTTTATATCACTCTGGGCAAAAAGCTTTGCGTTGTGTACCACTGTTTCGGATTCTCCGTGATCTACCCCACCAGCTAAAAGGATAAGTTTGGGCGATATGAGATGCACTTTATCTATCACATCGCGTGAAATTTTTCCAGATGTAACTAATTTAACAACTCCTCCCGCACCAAGTGCGGCCTCTTTGGCTGCCCGGGCTGTCATGTCATATACAAGACCATGAACGGTCATTTTCAGACCACCTGCAGCACTCGAGGAAACAAGCAAATTCTCCCATTCAACGGGTTCTTTGATCTTTTCTTTTATAAACTTCAAAGCCCGCTCTATGCCAATTGTTACATCTCCTTCATTAACTGTGGTATAATGTTCACCTTGAGCGACGAGCTTGGGAGTGCTTCCTAAACCAGTAAAAGCACTTACAACCGTGGTTGTGCTTCCTATTTCTGCTGTCATGACATCAAATCTCACATAAACCCACTCCTTTCACTCGCTTTGCTCGCTGCGGAGCGCAAGTGGGAAAGATATTCTCCACCGGAGAATCCCACTCCTTTCACTCGCTTTGCTCGCTGCGGAGCGCAAGTGGGAAAGATATTCTCCACTGGAGAATCCCACTCCTTTGGGATAGCGATCGTGTGAATTTTTGAACAACACATATTACCATTAATGATCTCACGTTGTGCGTCAATGTTAAGTAATTAACATATCATCAACAAATCCAGGAAATAAGCCATAATTCAAAACAGAATATGCCTCTTTCGCCTTCTCACAAACCATGGAAATCATGTATGAAATCGC
>JALSLY010000079.1 GCA_026988035.1 Thermotogae bacterium | reverse complement strand
AACCTGCGACCTCTTCCGCGTCAAGGAAGCGCTCTCCCACTGAGCTACGCACTCAACACCACGACTGCATTATACCTTAAGTCTTTCATACTTGTCAAGAATCAATTGCCATCTGTATTTAATTTGATCTACAAATTACCTTTGTGGTAAAATTCAGGATGTGCGGCTATAGCTCAGTTGGTAGAGCATCAGCTTCCCAAGCTGAGGGTCGCGGGTTCGAGTCCCGTTGGCCGCTCCAAAGCCCTCACAAAGAGGGCATTTTTGTTATATGGGAGGGGATCTACACGAAACCGATAAAAGACGGAATTTGGATAAAACTTGCAAATACTAACGTGGGAGTGGCTAAAATTGGAGATATCACATATATAATCGATACCGGCTCCAGCATAAAATTTGCTAAAGAGTTACTCTCCGAAATGGATAATGGGAAAAAAGCGGTTTTAAACACCCATTCTCATGCTGATCATATCCAGGGAAATTATCTCTTTGAAAAAAATGGAGCCAAGATATATGCGAGTGAACTGGAAGTTCCGTTCATTCGAAACCCCTTACTTGAAACTTTGTATCTTTATGGGGCAAATCCACCGAAAGCACTTCGCTTAAGTTTTTACAAAGCTAAACCTTCATATGCTGTACCTTTTGACAAACTTGACGTTCGTTCGGAGATCGATCTGATCCCACTTCCTGGACATTCTCTTGGTATGACCGCAATAAAGATAAACGGTGTGATCTTTTGTGGTGATGCTTATTTTGGGTCAAATGTGTTGGAAAAATATTCATATCCTTACCTCATAGATGTAAAAAAATTTCTCGATTCACTTGATACTTTAGAAAGATTAAACGCTGAGTTATATATCCCCTCTCATGGAAAGCCAACATCTGATCCACACCCTGATATTGAAAGAACGAGAACGGCTGTCCAAAATTTTGTAAACGCCGTTCTCGAATCACTCAAAGAACCTGGATATATAGAAACATTATGTGCAAAAGTTTCAGAAAAAATGTCAGTTTCCCTTAATGCAGGAACTTTTTACCTTTTTAGATCCTTTGTGAGCTCCGTTTTGGAATTTCTTGAGAAAACAGGAAAAGTCAGAAATTCGGACATTCCAGGCACATGGGAAACTGTTTGATCACCAACTTTGTAAGTATTTTCTTTGTTCTTCAGTCAGTGAATCGATATTGATCCCCATGAGTTTAAGTTTGGTTGATGCGATTTCGTCATCGATTTCGCTTGGAACTGCGTACATCTTAGGTTCCATACGTTCGTGATCACGAACGATTTTCATAACACTGAGGAGCTGTACGGCAAAGGATAGATCCATTATTTCAACTGGGTGTCCATCTGCAGCTGCCAAATTGACAAGCCTACCTTCAGCTATTAGATAAAGTCTTTTCCCATTTACCATGTATTCAGTTATGTTCGGTCTAACTTCGCGCTTAGATTCTGCTATTCTTTCAAGATCAGCAACAGAAACTTCTACATTGAAGTGACCAGCGTTGGAGAGAATGGCCCCATCTTTCATCACTCTGAAATGTTCTTCGCGTATCACAGATGTATTTCCCGTGACAGTCACAAATATATCACCAATTTGTGCTGCGTTCTTCATGGGCATAACGTTAAATCCATCCATAATAGCTTCCAAAGATTTGATCGGATCAACTTCGGTAACTATCACACGCGCGCCGAGTCCCTTCGCACGCATAGCTACACCTTTCCCACACCAACCATAGCCAGAAACAACAACAAGCTTTTCCGAGATGTTCATGTTTGTGTTCCGCATGATCGAATCCCAAACTGATTGGCCTGTTCCATACCGGTTATCAAATAAGTGCTTGGTTTTGGCATCATTAACTGCTATGGCTGGAACACGCAATTTCTTAGATTTTTCAAGTGCCTTGATCCTCTTTACGCCTGTTGTTGTTTCTTCACACACTCCCCATACATTTTTTAGTAAGTCTTTTCTTTTCTCATGAAGTGCTACGGTGAGATCGGCGCCATCATCTACAATGACATTTGGTTCAAATTCAAGTGTCGCATTTAAATTTTTTTCATACACGTCCATATCATGTGTGCGCTGTGCGTTTACCCTGAGTCCCCGACGTTTTAGTTCTTCAACTATTTCATCCTGCGTGCTAAGTGGATTTGATCCTGTAACAGAAACATCTGCACCAAGCTTGGCAATGGAAAGAGCAAGATATCCTGTCTTGGCTTCTAAGTGTACAGAAACCGCAACTTTAACACCTTTTAAAGGCTGGCTGTCTTTATACTTCTCAACCAATGCATTTATTACTCCCATTCTCTGGGCAACCCAGTTCAACTTTGCACTTCCTATGTCCATACGAATACCTCCTTCAAACATTTTCCATTATCAGAGATAGTTCTTCATCTCTTGAATCATAGTCCAGAACTTCCGCGTATAGCGTAAAGTTAACGATGGTTTCAAAAAGATCCTCAGGGCGCTCATTTGGCAATTTATCTGCTAAGAATTCCTCACAAACCTCACGCGTAATCACGCCATCTTCGCTTTGATTCACGAGCTCTACAACGGCCTTTATGATAGGAATTTTGAGCATTTGATCCTTAAATATAAGTTTTCGTTCGTTAACATCTGCATTGAGAAATTTTTTCCCAAGGACGGTGAATATTACATCATGACGAGGAGTGTCAACAAAACCAAGCATCTCTGCTGCTAAAGCTATGGAAATAGTCCTTCCGAAATCCCGCTTTATACGATCGGACAGCTCAAACAATTCAAGCCTTCCTTTATTGTCATCCAGGACTTCAAGCAACCCAATAATTTCGCTTACACTAACTAAAGGTATAGGAGCAATCTTCTCGTATATCTTGGCCTTTGGCACGTCTGGCATTATATTTTGAGTTAGTATGTTATATATTATATCGACTGTATTTAGAAATTCAGACGATTTTTGGTCTCTGGGAAAAGGCAAGGAGTTATGATATATGGCTTTTATACTTCCCGGATTAGAAGCAAGTATGAATATCTCGTCTGCCATGTACACTGCTTCGTTTATGTTATGAGTCACAATCAATATATTTGATAACCCAGTAGTGCCTTCAGACCAAAAATCAAGCACTTCTTCACGAAGATTTTCAGATGTTAAAGCGTCAAGCGCGCTGAATGGTTCGTCCATGCAAAGAACTTCCGGATTGGAAACCAATGCTCTTGCAATTCCTACACGCTGTTTCATTCCACCAGATAGCTCTTTTGGGTAAACATCTTCAAATCCTTCTAAGCCCACAACATCTATGATGTGTTCAATGATCTTTTCCCGTTCTTCTGGATTACTACCGTCTTTTATCCCAAGTTCTATATTTTCCTTCACTGTTTTCCACGGAAAAAGCGCAAAGTTTTGAAAAACCATCGCCATTTTGTCGTTTACACCGTTTTGAATTTTTCCCTTATAGTAAACTTCTCCTGAAGATGGTTTTAAAAGACCCGTTATTATCCTTAGTAAAGTGGATTTTCCACATCCAGAAGGTCCGAGTAGAGCTGCTATTTTCCCGGAATCTAAAAAAAGGTTTATATTCTCAAGAGCTGTAAAATAATTCCCACCTGGCATTTTAAAACGCATATTGACATTTTTCAAATTTATCATCGGAATAGCCATTGCAATCACCTCAATTCAAACTGAACTTTTCCATGATTCGCCCTTGAAGAGGTCTCCATACCAAACGATTTATCGCTACAACACTCAGTGACATTATAACAATACTTAGGACTAAAAGCGACATGTTACCTGATATTGTGGCATTGTTTATAAGCGCTCCTATACCATTCGCTTCTATAGTCTTGTGATTAAAATTCATGTATTCGGTGACTATACTTGCATTCCAAGCTCCTCCTGCAGCTGTTATCATACCTGTTATAAGATATGGAAATGCAACAGGAATATAAAGAGTTACCCAAGTTTTGAATCTACTTAATTTCAAAATCATGGCCGCTTCTTTGAGTTGATTAGGTATGGAAGAAGCACCAGCAATCACGTTGAATAAAACATACCATTGAGTTCCCAACAGCATTAGAAGCACAGAGCTATAATTTAAGTTTGGAAATATGGCAACAAACCAAGGATATATCATCGGTGCTGGAAAGGAAGCAAGAATTTGTACTACTGGCTGTACTTTCTTTGAAAGAGAAAGATTTTTACCTATCAATATTCCAACTGGAAGTGTCCATGCTACCGAAATTGCAACAGATGCATATACTCTCAAAGCCGTAAGAACATCTCCAAACAAAAGCGTTTTGATCTCACCTAAATTAACATTTCCAACAAACAGAAAAAACCGCCATAGTATCACGGCACTTATTGTCCCTATTGATGTGTAAAATAATATATTTCCAATTGTACTTTGTTGCTCATTTTTGAACGGCAAGGATCTCACATATCGCTTCGGGAGTTTTTTTGAGGAGAACAGGATTCTAAAAAACCTAAGAACATGAGAATTTCTCAGCACATCCAGCACAAAAGAGGTTGGTTCTTCTTCTGAGGTGCTTTCTTCAAACTTAAATTTATCTGCCCATGCCACAATTGGTCGCCAGAAAAAAACATCTATTGCGAGGATCATCAATACCATCGCTAAGATCGCGTACAGTTCTCCTGGAACATAGCCATTCTCAACAGCTGTTGCCATATAGGACCCTATCCCCGCAATTCTGTAATCTTGACCTCCGAGTGTAAAAGCTTCACATACGGAAAGAAAAAACCACCCTCCAGCCATCGACATCATGCTATTCCACACGAGTCCTGGCATAGCGAAGGGGACCTCAACACTCCAAAAAATTTTCCATCTTGGTAGTCCATAGATCTTCGAAGCTTCTATCAATTCCTGAGGAATTGACTTCAGAGATTGGTAGAAACTGAAGGTCATGTTCCAAACTTGACCAGTAAATATCATCAATATCGAAGCAAGTTCCAAACCCATAACACTATGCGGAAAAAGCGCCATCATTCCAAGGATGAGGCCAGGTAGAAATCCAAGCACTGGAATGGATTGAAAAACATCTAAAAGGGGAATTAGAATACGTTCAGCATACCTGTTGTGAGCCGCCACGTAACCATAAACGAATGTAAAAAGGAGAGATAAACCATAAGCCATAAAGCCTCTTGACATGGACAAAAACGTATACCCAATCAATGCAGTGGGTGCCAAAGAAATATTTGTCTTGTAAACAAGAGGCCCTGTCCAATTTTTGGCAAGCAAACCTACACCATATGCAAGAAGGAGCATAAATGAAAGAACCGCCAAATCGTAAATGGAAAAGGGACTTGATTTCCCTTTCACTTCTACTGTCCGATTCATCGGAGAAAACCTCCCCTGTCATGTTTCTCACCTCCATAATTTAATTGCAGATCACACTTGCGTCATTCAATAGAATCATAGAACAACAGGCCGTTTCTGACTTGTCGGTTTAAGACTCTATCAAATGTATCAAGTATAGCATGACTTCCGCAACAAGTTGCTACGCTGAATCAAGTGTGAGATCCCGGATCAGGTCCGGGATGACATCTTCGAAAAAAATCCCTTCATCGCTTGAAAAGCGATGTTTATTTGATAAATACTCATAGGTTGTAAAGTTGACGCACAACTTGAGCTATATCTCTTAGCTTCGTTTTTTACGAAATCCAAATGGGGAGTTCTTCTAATCGTGTATATTAAAAGCCCGACATATGCCGGGCTTTTTGCTCTCGAGTTTGACAATCTGACTAACTCAGTCTGCGAATCTCACGTTTGAAGCCTGTTTACCTTTAGGACCTTCCGTGATGTCGAACTCGACTCTCTGATTTTCCTCAAGAGTCTTGAATCCATCCATAGTTATCGCAGAGTAGTGAACAAAAATGTCGTTTCCGTCCTCCATTGTGATGAATCCGTAGCCTTTCTTGGGGTCAAACCACTTGACAGTACCTTTCATGCATCTTGCCTCCTTAAAATTCGTATGGCCTTACAGCCACAAACACATCATACCACTTAAATCGATCAAAGTCAACACAAAACATTCAACTCTTTCCAACTTTCACCAATGTTTTAATTTTGTTAAGCGTTTTGGGACCTATACCTTTAACCTTCAAAAGTTCTTCAATATTAGAAAAGGGGCCGTGTGAATTTCTGTATTCAACGATTTCTTTAGCTCTTGTTGGTCCAATTGAAGGGAGTTTTTCGAACTCGTCAATAGTTGCCTTGTTGATATCCACAAGATTCGTGCTTTTCAACGGTTGATTCGATAACGAAAAACCTGTGATCATGTTAGAAAATCTTTTGAGCGTTTCTTTCCCTATGCCCGATACTTTTAGTAAATCTTGAATTTGCTTAAAAGCTCCATTCTTTTCTCTATATTCAACAATCGCTCGAGCTTTAGAAGGACCTACGCCGGGCAATTTCTCCAAATCTTTAATTGATGCTTTATTAACATCTATCAAAGAAAATTTAGCAGGAGTTGGTAGAAGAATCGTTTTGTTCTCTAATTTAGCGATCTTCCCAAACGGCGTGAAAAGAATCAACGCTCCTGTCAAAATCAACAAAAAAGCTACTCCCAAAACGATCCGAGTTCTCGTCTTCATTTGTTATCATTGCTTCATGGTATCTTTCTTGGTAGCCAGTTTTGTGGCTTTGTGCCTACTATTGACACAATAGATGTTGATCCTATTGAACTTACATATTCTTTCGCTTGTGAATAAGTTGGGAAGACTCCAACAAACAATCCAGACTGATTAGCATAATTAATTTCAAATGCAGGTTGTCCAATGCTCCTCAAATTTTTCACTAAATTCATCACTCTGTCAGGATATGGAGACGAAACAAGCTGAATAGAGTAAGTCATTCCAAAATTGGCTGGATAGGCAAGATTGTACGTTCCATTGAACTCTGTTATCTCATAAATTCTTGTGCCTTCGAGTATAGAGTTGAAACTTTTTATATCCGTCGAAGATATGGTAGCCAATGTGGCGCTTGAAGGAATAGTTAAAGGTGCATTTCTTAGAATAGTTGTATATTTCATTGACTGGATCGAGACATATGTGGACGAGAGAGTCGGAAGATTGACTTTGATATTGCTTGATAATCTTGAAGCCTTAAGTGTGAGATCATCAACCTTTGCCGTAAGACTCGCAACCGCTGTAGTAAGCGAGGAAATAGCAACCTTTTCATTGTTAACCTGTTTTTCTACTGAATTCATCCTTCCATTTACCCCTGCCAACCATCCTATTGTAGCAATCAGAAGACCCACAATCACCACAAGTATTACCAATCTTATTTTGTAATAGATTTCAGATTTTTCTTCCACTTTTTAATCCCCTCCTTGTTCCGTTTTTCTTATATGAAGCCCTTAGAGTGTGCTGAATATATCATCTCGGTTAAAAATCCGGGAAAGATCTGGTATTCGATCGCACTACCTATTTTGATAGGAAGTCTTACTTTAAGAGGTTCTTCCTGATATGAAAGTTCTTCTACAGCACTTGATAAGTCAAAATGCACATTCCCACACATTCTCACTGAATTATAAACTTCTTTCAAAGATTCATCTGAAAGAAAGCCAAATTTATTGGAAATAAACGATTCTATCAAAACTCCATATTGTAAAGCCGTCAAATAAGGCATTTCAAGTTTTGAAGCTGTGATCAAAGCTCGAGCACTTTCTTCTCCTACCAATCTCCCCTTTGTGTTGGCCCGCATTTGGATGCTTTCGAAGAGTATATATTTGATCATCTCTTCATTACTGAGCAAATTGGAGGTAAGCACTTTGAAAGCTGTCCTAAAGAACCTTTTTGAATGAGAGAGCCCTATTATAGCGGCATGAATAAACGAGTTTCTCTTTTCTTCAAAACTCTGAGTCTTTGTGAATTCCATGACATTTACCAAAAGATTAGGCTGAAAACGAACTTTCATTACATCTTTAACCCGATCAAAATTAATGTAAACATCTTCTTTGAAAAACCCCTCAAGTTGAGAACTAAATGTTGTGGGCACAAAAATTGTTTTTAGCTTTTTTGTAAAAGTGGCAAGTGCGAATCCACTTGTATCAAGTACCGTGCCACCTCCCATCACAACAACAATAGGATCTTTCGAATCCGAATTTATCAATTGATTCTGAACATCCATAACACCCACTACAGACTTGGCACGCTCTCCGGCAAAGATTGGAAAAGAGTTCATCGCATCGACTACATCGACGTGAAAAAGCTTAACTTTCGAATCCAAAAAATAAAGAATCTCTCTTCCTGGATACATGGAAGTGATAAGATCTGACAATTCCTTTTTCTTGTCCAAAAGATACACCTCCATCGACTGCATTTGGGCAGCTTCAGGAGAAAAGTCAACCACTTTCAGAATGTGATCTCCTCCTTGATCAAAAGTTTCATAAGTTGTATGCCTTCTTCTACATCACCCCACTCACATACTTCTGAAGGAGTATGAATATATCGAGTAGGTATAGATAAAGCACCAGTCGAAATGCCATTAGCAGTCCTTTCAAGACCGTACGCATCAGTTCCACCCATATGTAAAACTTCCATCTGGTAGCGTATGTTATTTTTCTCAGCCGTTCTCTTCAAAAGCTCCACAACATATGAATTTGACACACTCAAAGAATCCATCACTTTGATAGCAGGCCCCTTCCCTAAAACCATGGAAGTACGCTTATCTGCTTTGGGAGTATCAGCCGAATCGGTAACATCTACCGCGATTGCCACATCTGGTTTAATATCAAAAGCTTCTACTCTTGCTCCAGCAAGACTATGTTCCTCTTGAACCGAAAAAGCAACATATAAATCGTTATAAAGTGAATCCAAGCTTCTCAAAGTTTCAACGAGCATGGTACAGCCGATCCTGTCATCAAGTGCTGGAGATATGACTTTAGTATCAACAAATATGGGATTAGCGTCGTACACACCAAAACTTCCTATTCCAACATCGAATTTACTTGGTGCTGCAATATCTACATATATTTTGTCAAAATCGAGATTTTTAAGGTTATCTTTATAAGCATTAGCAGTTTCACGCTCAATTCCAACAACCCCAATTACACCATCAAAATTCAAACGTGTTCCATAAATCACTTGAGGAGTAATCCCACCAACGGGTTCAACACGCAGAAAACCCCTTTTGTCCTTATAAGTTACAATCACTCCTATTTGATCCATATGTGCATCAAAAAGGATCTTTTTCTTGTTGAGACCCGTTCCCTTTTTCCAGGCGATCAAATTACCAAGTCTGTCAATTTTATAATCATCCACATGGTCTTTTATCAACTCAATAATTATATTTCTTACTTTTTCTTCCCGCCCACTAGGACCAAATGCCTCTACGAGCTTTTTCAAAGTTTCAGTGTTCAATTTAAAAGCACCCCGCTTTCAACAAAAGCTTTGACCAGCTCAAAAGTATGACGAAAATCAGATTTTGATATAACAGAAACTGGCGAATGAATGTACCTTGAAGGAACGGCCACTACACCTGCAGGAGTTCCACGGCCTGTCCTTGCAATACGTGCGGCGTCAGTACCACCTGCGGTCCTTCTCTTTAACTGAAAAGGAATAGAGTTAGCAGATGCAACCTTTATCAAAGCTTCAAAAATAGCTTTATCCACAACATAGCCCGAATGAACCGAAACAATTGATGGTCCATCTCCAACATGAGTAGCCCAATGCTCTGATTCAAGCTCCGGATTATCCCCTGCAGTTGTACCTTCTATCACCAATGCCGCATCAATTTCAAGATTGGCAGCAGCAACCCCACTTCCTCTTAATCCAACCTCTTCCTGAGAGGCAAAGACGAAATACGTGTCACAAGGAAACTCTGAAATACTTTGAATAATTTCTATCAATATTGCACATCCAACACGATCATCGAAAGCTTTGCCAACGTAGAAATCTCCGTGTTCTTCAAACTGTGTGGTAAAGTGCACAGGATCCCCAATGTTGACTTTTTTATGATCAGTTCCGACAAAAATTGAAAGGTTGTCATACGAGGGGCTCACCTTGTCTGAATGTTGGAGATGGATTGGTTTAAAGCCAATAACGCCCTCTATTTCTTTGCCAACTTTAACACGCTTTCCAACGAGAACTCTTGGATCAACTCCACCTATTGGTGAAAACTTAAGAGTTCCATCGTCATTCACACGCGTAACCATCAATCCCACTTCGTCAGTATGCGCAAAAAGTGCTATTTTAAAATCATGCCTTTTCCCAGGAATAAAGGCTATAAGATTTCGCATGAAATCTTCTTTCATATTTGAAACTCTATTTGAGATCGACTTTTTTACATACTCCACAACATCATCTTCAAAACCAGAGGTGCCGCGAAGGTTGGACAATTCTTCAATGTGCATTGATGCCACCCCACTCCGTTGCAAAAGCACTCAAAAGTCTTGCGGTCCATTTCACATCATTCAATGAAACAACTTCCACTGGTGTATGCATGTAAAATTCCGGTATGGAAAAAAGCAAAACAGGCACCCCTCTATACGCAAGTTGAACTGCATCTGCATCGGTCCCGGTACGGCCGGGACTGGGTTCAATCTGATATGGTATATCATATTGTTTTGCAACTTTTATGGCCAAATCGTAAGAATTTTTATGAGTAGCCGCCCCAATAGATATTGCAGGCCCTTTGTTGATTTCTATTTTTGGTGCATGAGGAGAATCGTTATCTCCGAAAGTCACATCCACTGCTATTCCAAGATCTGGTTTGACTTCAAAAGTTCCCGTCATTGCTCCGACCATACCTACTTCTTCACGAGAAGAAAAAAGAGCATAAAAATCGGCATGTGTCTTGAACCTTGAAAGCTCCTTAAGCGCAAGAATAAGAGCTACAACACTTGCACGATCATCAAGTGCCTTACCATGGAAATGTTCATCCCCTATGCATTCAGCCACGGTGTCCACAACTGCCATATCACCAACTTGCGCAGCAGGAGCACAACTCAAATCTACAAAAAGTGAATTAAAATCAACATCTTGCTTTTCTCCTTTTTGAAGATGAGGCGCAAGCATCCCAACAACACCACGTTGAAATCCATCACGTGTTTTTATTTTGACAACCTGAGACGGTAAAACCTTGGGATCTATGCCGCCTATGGGAACAAGACGACCATATCCGTTTTTCACTTTCGATATAACAAGTCCAACTTCATCTATATGGGTAGATACCATTAACTTTCCTCGGCCATCACCATTTTTTATCGCTAACAAAGATCCTGATTTTAACCTTCGTGTTTCGCACACGCCTTCCAGCTCTTCTTCAATTATATCTATAACTTCATTTTCATATCCTGATGGACCAAAAGCCTTTGACAATTTCTTTAGCAGTTCAGCGCTCTTTTCCAATTTGATCTCTCCCAACACCAAACTTGATATTGTCGTACTTCTCCACAACGACTTTTCCGTTCCTAACATATGCCATGGCATTTTCAATGGATTCCGGAACATGTGAGACATGATTCGCTATTTGGATGAGCTCTGGAGACATAGTAATTGCAAAAATAAGCGCATCTTCATCACCTTTGACTCCCGCACGTATTACTCCGCGAGCTTCCCCTAAAATCATTACGTTACCAGCGGAAATGACCTCTCCGCCAGAATTCAGATTTCCCACGAGAATTACATCGCCATCATGTATGACAGCTTGCCCAGATCTTACGGTTTTTTTAACAACTTTTGTGGGATTGAGCTGTTGGAAATTCTCGCTCTCAACGACTTTCATCTTTTGCTTTACCGATAATTTATTTGGTGTTTTTTTGTTCATTTCTCCAACGAGTATTTCCCCAACTTTGAATCCCATCTTTTCTACGAATGAAACTATCTCGGTTATATCTTTAGAATACTTTTCTCTATCTTTGATCATCACTGAGATTTTGTCACCTTGAGTAAAAAAACCATTTAGCTGCGAAAATTTGTTGGTGATATCTGCAAAAAGTTGAGCGAGATCGCCGTACTTTTCTACAAAAAGTACGACACCACGCTTGGTCATACGCAAATCAACACTACCCATTGCCCCACCTCTCTATCCTCAACAAAGCTATAATCAATTTTGAACTTTCTCTTTTAAATATTTGACAACATCGCCAACCGTTGAGAATTTCTCCAACTCTTCATCGTTGATCTTGACACCAAATTCCTCTTCGAAAGCCATAACAATGTCTACTACGTCAAGAGAATCGGCTCCAAGATCGTCCATGAATGAAGAGGTTTCAGTGATTTCTCCAGCCTCCACACCTAACTTATCTGCTATAACACTTTTCACTTTTTCAAAAATATCTTCCATCCTTTTTCCTCCTCTCAGATTTGCTCGTAATCATCTGGTGTTTCGTAAGAGACTCTTCCAAATTTTCCATGTGTGATTTCGCGATGAACAGTGAGAAGCGCTCTGTTCATATCTAAAATCCCGCCTCTTAAGAGAAAACCGTGCTTTTTGGCATAGTTTTCCAACCTTTCCATTATCGATGAGCCTTCACCTATTTTCTCTACCACCGCAGGTTGGGTTTTGCACAAGAGATCAAGCTCATAATATATCAAAGCTTCAAAATCGACTTTTTCAATATCCACAACGTTGCACAACCCCAGTTTTGCATAAAGAAGATCGTTGTATATTCTTGGATAGGTAACCCCGGGTGTATCCAAAACCTTGAGGTGATCATCCACTCTCATCCATTGAACAGCCCTTGTGACCCCAGGTTTATCACCAATAGAAGCCGATCTTCTGCGCTTAATCATATTAACCAACGTTGATTTTCCAACATTAGGCATTCCAACGATTGCAATGTTAATCTCGCGAGGCCTTCTAAAAGGATCAAATATCCTTCTTACATTTCTCATCTCTTTTAAAGAGCCTGATACCACTATCACTTCGTTTTTTGACAGCGATTCAACCCACATGCTTGTTATTCTTGGGTTGGCAAGATCAGTTTTGTTCAAGAAAATCATCCTTATCTTGTCGCTGAAGTATGGCTCTATATCCATTGGACGAGTAGCCATTGGAGCGCGTGCATCAACAATTTCCACCACGCCACCAACAGTCTTTATTAAAGACTTTATGGCTTTTTTAGCCTTTTCGACATGAGATGGATACCAAACTTCCATAGCATTTCCCCTCTATTATGTCATTTGATGGATACAATAAATTCTTTTTCGCAATTCAGAATTGCCCCTATCCATCATAATTTTACCGCCCCGAACCTATTCAAAGGCCATATTCTCAAAAATGGCGCACCAACCATATTCTCGTCCGGAACGAATCCCCAATATCTGCTATCGAAAGAATCTGTCGTGTTATCACCCATAGCAAAGAAGTAACCTTTCGGAACATGAACAATGACATTTCCAGATGCATCTACAGAGACATATTTTCCCCATTTGGGTGATGATCTATCGTAATACTGCGTGTAATCCGTATCCCTGTTAAAGTAAAGAAGTATTTTATAATTTGGATCATAAGTATACTTCTCTGGATGCGCCAATTTGTCGTAAAACTTTGGATCGGCAAATATTCCTTGTTTTGAGTACAGCCTGTTTTTTAGAGCCTTAGGAATCTTACCATTAACTTCTATATGATACATATAGGGATGTCCCGGCGCCGGTACCAGTTCCAATGTATCTCCACCTGAAGCTATCAACCTTTTTACATATTTCACGTGGCCATGAAACTTTGCCGGACTGAGTGCATCCATAAACTTATCAAATGGTCCTAACATCCTAAGAGCCGACTTATCTACAAATGGTGTCCAAAATACCACTATTTCTCCAATAGAAGGCTTCTGATATTGCCATGTGATCTTATCAACGAAAAGTCTATCATTGAGTTGAATTGTCGGAAGCATTGAACCAGTTGGCACGATCATCGTATCAAGTACGAAAAGCTTTATGGCAATTGCGATAATGAAAGCTACTACGAAAGCCTTTGCCCATTCCAAAGCTTCATGCTTTGCCTTCTGGTAGATCGCGCTTTTTGCTTCCTTATTTCTTGGGTTCACGTCTTTCCTTTATTCGGGCCTTTTTACCTTTCAGTGCCCTAATGTAGTAAAGTTTAGCCCTTCTTACCTTACCGTGCCTCACAACTTTTATAGCTTTTACGGTAGGACAGTTGAAGGGAAAGATCTTTTCAACTCCTATACCATTGTGCGATATTTTCCTAACGGTAAATGTTCTTCCGCCAGATGATCCGGACATGGCAATAATAATACCTTCAAAAATCTGTTCTCTCTCCTTGCCACCCTCAATAACTGCAGTGGTAACTTTAACTAAATCGCCTATGGCTAATTTGGGCCGCTCTTTTTTGTAAGGCATTTCAACGGCTCTAATTAATTGGTCCATTTTGTTTCCCTCCTTGATAAATGTCTTCTCCAATAATTCTGTCAAGTGTGATCGCAACTGCTGATCTAACAGAAAGATGATTAAAATCGGATTTGGCCCTTATAGGTTCAAGCGAAAAATCGCAGGTTTCAGAAATTTCAAGCGGCATCCCGCGACCTGTTCCAAAAAGAAATAGTATGGGTCTTTTTTCATCTAAAACAACTCTTCTCATTTTCTCGTATGAAACTGTATTTTCTCTTATTTTCGCAGAAGTAAAAATTTTCAACGGTGGAACACCACTTTCGGTTGTAATATCTTCTATAAGGTCCTCGTAATACGAGACGAGTTTTACCATTTTTAACGCTTCAGCACGAGAAGGATTATACTCACGCCCAAACCCACTTTTCCAGTAATTGAGAACACGCATGACGATCTGTCTTTGCATTGGAAGGTTGTTGACAATATAGTATCGTTTTACATTGTACGTTCTGCAAGTTCGTGCTATATCGTGAACATCCATATTTGCAACTGCTGTCGTTACTATTCTCCCATCCTTTCCGATCATGGGATAATGCAGAACAGCAACGTGAATATTGTTTAGCATCCTTTCTGCATCTCCTTGAACAATTCGAGCAATGCTGCTTTTTCTTCAATGGTTAGTTCGTGTTCAAGAAAAAGATCAGGCCTCTTGAGCATAGTTCGATACAGTGCATCTTTGAGAAGATATTTGCCTATTTTGGCATGATCTCCACTCCTCAGAACCTCAGGAACAGTCATCCCTCTATATTCAAAGGGACGGGTATAATGACCATAATCCAAAAGACCATTGTAAAAAGAATCATTTTCGACTGATTCATATTTTCCAACGACACCCGGGATCATTCTCGCTATAGCCTCAACAAAAATCATAACAGCCGTTTCCCCGCCGCTCAAAACAAAATCACCTATAGAGATCTCCTCATCCACAATGGTCATGACTCTTTCATCTACTCCCTCGTACCGTCCGCATATGAACATCACATCTTTTCGCTTTGACAAATCAAATGCTTTTTTCTGATCAAAGCGTTCACCCTGTGGTGAAGGATACACAACCCACGGATGAGGATGTTTTGAAAGGTAATCATCAAACATTTCAAAAATCGGTTCAGGCTTCATAACCATTCCTATGCCAGTTCCATAAGCATAATCATCGGTTGTGCGATGAGCATCGTGTGCGTAATCTCTAAGATTTACAATATCAAAATCCAGCTTACCACTTTGAATGGCTCGTCCAACAACTCCCAAATGTACGAATGATTTGAAGAGATCAGGCAAAACCGTGACAACCTCGATCTTCAATCAGTACCACTCCATCCTCTTCACAATCATACGTGAATTCTCGAAATCCATATCAAGAACGTAATCTTTCACAGATGGTATTAAAATTTCTTCGTCTTGCGACTCTTGCCTTGATTGGGAAAATGGAAGAGATGTTTCTACTGACGACTCTCCTCTCACAACGAAAACATCATTAGCACCTGTTTGAATTATATCTTTAACAACACCAAGAAGATTGCTGGATTCATCATAAACTCTCATACCAATCACTTGATAAAAGTAATACTCATCATTTCCAACAGGGGGAAGCTCTTTCTCTTCAACACATATGGCTTTACCAACAATTTTTCTAGATTTGTCAATCGTATCAAAGCCATCTAATTTAACTAAGTAACTCTTTTTGTTGGCACGCTTTACGTCTTTCATTTTCACATTAATCAATATTTGACCAGTGCCAACCCATATCTCTTTTCCCTTGAAAGATTCAAAAGTTCGATCATCGGAATACGGATAAACCTTCACACAACCTTTTAATCCAAATGTGGTGAAGATTTTTCCTATCTCGATAAATTCCTTTTTCATTACCGAACCACCTTTAGCTCGAATTCTCCCTTTCCTTTTTTCAAAGACCTCAAAATCAGATCAATCGATTTTATCGTCCTTCCAGATTTACCGATTATTTGTCCTACATCATCATCAGCTGCAAAGATTTCGTAAATCGTCTTTTTGCCCTCAAATTTCTCATTAATCTTTACTATATCTGGTTCTTTACACACAGCTGTAACGAGAAATTCCAAAGGCTCTCTCAGATCCAAAGCCCTCACTCCTCAGTTTTTGCGTATTTCCTTTCGTGTAACTTTTTCATTATCCCGTTTTTTGAAAGAAGGGATCTTACCGTGTCTGTTGGTTGGGCACCCTTTTCTAACCAGTAAAGCGCTCTTTCGTCACTTATACTTAGCTCATAAGGTTTTCTCATGGGATTGTAATAACCCAATGATTCAATATACGCTCCATCTCTAGCCTTTCTTGAATCAACAACTATAATTCTGTAAAAAGGCTGTCCCCTCTTTCCCATCCGAGTAAGTCTAATTTTCACCATAGTCTTTCACAACACCTCCATGTTATACAGTTCTTTTATTTAAATTGGAATGGAAATTTTCCCAATTTTCCTCTTTTTTCCAACTTCCCAAATTGTTTGATCATTTTTTTCATATTCTCATAACTCTTTATCAATTTGCTAACTTCAGAAAGGGTTCTACCACTTCCCGCAGCAATTCTCTTTTTTCTTGAGAAATTTATGATCCCAGGATTTGCTCGCTCTTCTTTAGTCATGGAATTTATAATCGCTTCAACGTGTACAAGCTGATCTTCATCTACTTTGATATTTTTCATTTTAGGCACTCCCGGAATCATTTCAAGCACTGACGATAGTGAACCCATTTTCTTAACTTGTTTGAGTTGCTCTTGAAAATCGTCAAAAGTAAATTGTGCCTTTCTAAGGCGTTTCTCCATTTCTTCCATTTTTTTCTTATCAAGATTTTCCTGGACTTTTTCAACTAAAGAAACAACATCGCCCATTCCCAGTATTCTTGAAGCCATTCTATCTGGATAAAAAACGTCCAATTGATCAAGCTTCTCGCCAACGCCCACAAATTTAATAGATTTGCCAGTGACATATTTTGCAGAAAGCGCTACTCCACCTCGAGAGTCTCCGTCCAATTTTGTAACAACAAAGCCAGTAATAGTTAGACGCCTATCAAATTCTGCAGCAGCATTCACAACATCTTGCCCAGCCATAGAATCAAGTACCATCAAAATTTCATCTGGTTTTGTCAAATCGGCAATTTTTTCAACTTCTTTCATCATTTCTTCATCTATCTGAAGACGTCCAGCTGTGTCAACTATTACAACATCGTTACCTTTCATAGTGGCAAAATTTACGGCTTCTTTGGCAATTTTGTATGAATCTTTCCGATCTCCCACAAAAACGGGTACATCGATACTTTTCCCGAGTATTTCCAATTGCTCTATGGCTGCCGGTCGGTATATATCATCGGCTACAAGGAGTGGATTTCTCCCGCTCTTTTTCTTTAACCAAAAAGCCAATTTTGCAGCAACTGTTGTCTTTCCACTACCTTGAAGACCAACCATGAGTATTATCGAAGGGCGCGATTTCAAATCAAGACCATGTTCTTTACCGCCGAGAAGATCGATAAGTTCATCATTAACGATCTTCACAAACTGCTGATCTGGTGTAACGCTTTTTATAACTTTCTCGCCTAACGCTTTAGATGTCACTTTATCCATGAATTCTTTGACAACCTTGTAATTAACATCAGCAGAAAGAAGCGACATTTTTACTTGCCGCAATGCTTCTCGAACATTATTTTCAGTGATCTTTCCTTTTCCTTTCAACAGTTTGAATGCTTCCGACAATCTTTCTTGAAGATTTTCAAACATTTACACACCTCCGACCGCGTGTGTAGTATACCCCTCACTATGTAGTCAAGTCAATTAAAGAATTTGAAACATTTAATGAAAACTATTGTACCATAACGAATACACTTGAAAAACTATCTGCACTTAACAGAATTTGATTATGCCTAATTTTAAAAAGTTGGTTAGATGTACAATGAGGAATGAATATCCTTGTGATTGAATTATAATATGGAGAGGTGATCCGAATTGAAAAAAAAGATATTTACCTTTGCTGCTGCTTTAACAAGTGTGATACTTCTGCTCTCAGGATGTTTTAACATTCCAGCGCCAAGCATTCCAATGATCACATTTAATCCTCCAAATCCTGTGGCGGGACAATACGTGACAATCAAAGTTACATCAAACGATGATTATTCAACCACTCAAACTACACTTAGTATAGATGGTAATTCTAACATTCCAGGAATTCAATCAGGAGATACCTTTATTGCAACATGGACCGCAGTAAAAGGGAAACACCTCTTTGTAGCCACTGTGAAAGACAGTTATGGACACAGTACAATAGCAACCGAAACTTTAAATGTTAACCAGCCAAACCCTCCACAAATAAACAAAATTATATGGTCTCCAATTCAACCAAAAGGTGGAGTTCAGATGACGTTCACAGTCGATGCCACTTCAATTATAGGGTTATTAGATCCAAACTTTCAAATAGATTCAAATCCATTAAATGTTAACAAAAAAAGTTCAGAACAATTTTCTGCAACCTGGGTTGCGATCCCCGGAAAGCATACAATCAAAATATCCGTATCTGACAAATTCGGAACAACTTCATCAACCGCTATAAGCTTTGACGTATCCAACTATCCAATACCGGTGATTCGTTCCTTTACTTGGAGACCACAAAATCCTTCTTTAAATGATCGAACAGTCATTTTCAAGGTATCGGGAACGGATCCTAATGGATTCTACGCGATGATATCCGTAGACGGAAAACAATTAGATGTCGGGAGTGCACCTTCAACTACCGATACTTTCACAGCAACATGGGATGTTGTAGCAGGGTATCATATCGTGAAAGTTAAATTGATCGACTCTCTCAAAGGGTGGTACAACGAAAAAACATATTATTTGCCAGTGTCTCCACAAACTGGAGATTTGAATGTGATACTCGGGATAGATCCGCAAAATCCGGTTCATGGAGAAAAATTAAACATAAGTGCCATCGCTTATGATTCTTACGCACCAATCGAAAAGATGGATCTATTTGTGGACAACGTCAAAAAAAGCACCTCTTCGACCAATACGATAAAATACACATTTATTCCTTCTGATGGAGCACATACAATAAAAATTTATGCAAAAGACAAACTTGGAGAGGAAGCATCTGCAACCAAAGCTTTTACAGTTAAATTCGATCCTCAGAAATATCCCCCGATAGTGTCAACCAAGTTCACACCTAAAGCAACCGTTGGAGATGCAAAAATTCTCAGCGTTTACGCCACCACAACAGCACCAAATGCAAAGATAGAAAAAGTAACGTTTATAGACATGATATCTTCCAAACTTATTGGAGAAACCGTAGCAGGAAGTAAAGGAATTTATTCAACATCATGGATGCCGCGAGAAGCGGGTAATGTTCCAATTTTAATTACAGTTGTTGATTCAAACAAAACGGAATCTGCGACCATTGTAAATGTGAAAGTGCTTTTGAAGCGTGCAAATGATGGAGCTCCAATCATATATCCTGTTTTTCGGTCCATGATCAAAGAATCTTCTCGAATAACATTAGCAGCGAGTATTGTGGATAGCGTAAATCTGGTAAATGTAAAAATGTGGGTAGACAACATACCTTTAACTCCATCCAAATCCTCAACCGGATTGTATCTAATAGAGTGGATCGCCAATGCGACTGGAACTCATGTATTCAAGGTCTATGCTGAAGATATTTACAAAAGGTGTGCAACATCTGATTTTTATTTCTATGTTTATCCAAGTCAACTTCCAAAATTATCAGTAAATACCACACCCAAATCAACTTATCTTGGTGGGACTATCACATTCACAGCCACTGTTTTGAAATCTTACGCTCCAATAAGTGTGGTCAATTTTTATGTAGATAACTCCTTGGCCGGCTCAAGCTACTATCCACCATATACACTATCTTGGAAAGCTGTTAAAGTTGGAACTCATATTCTTACCGCAGAAGCTATAGACTCTTATGGAAATAAAGGATACTCAACAGTTGCTTTCAGCGTGTTCAAAGACTCAACTCCACCTTATCTCTCAATTTCGATCCCATCAACTGCTTCAACAAATGAGGAGATCCCAATTAATATCACAACATCCGATTCCGAAAGTGGGGTAAGACTTGTCAAAGTAAAAATATACTCCTCCAATGCTCCTCTACCATATCCAAACATCTTACCAATTTTTTCAAAATCTTATGAAAATCCACCACATCATCTTATCGTCCAGTTCATTCCCACAGAACCCGCCACTTATACTGTGTATGTAACAGCAAAAGACAATTCGGGAAACTCTTCTAAAAAGCACCAAATTTTAATCGTAAAGTAAAGGCTGGCTTTTTACGCCAGCCCCAATCAATAACGAAACATACTTCTTTATGAGGTCTTTAGATACATCATTTTCCAGAAAGCCATCTGACGAAAGCCAATTCTTTCGTATATTTTCCCTGCTTCAGGATTGTCGTAAAAAAGGCAAACAGTTTTATTTTCTCTAACAAGATCCAAACACATTTTGTTCATGATCTTTGTTGCCAATCCTCGTTTTCTATATTTAGGATCTGTAGCAACGGCAACGATCATTGCCATTTCTTTGCATTCCGCTGCAGTTGAAGCGGTTGAAACGATCTTTCCCTCTTTACGGATAAAATACCTTCGAGATGAACCATTCCTCATGGAGGTAATAAAAGCTTCAGCGCTTTGTGGACGAAATTCAGGTATTTTGGAAAGCAGCTTAAGGATCTCCTGAGCATCGTTTTCACTTGCAAGTTCTACTTCGTCATCATTTTCGAACGGTTTGAGTTCAAAGAGTTTTGAAAAATACATAATTTTCTCATTGACAATATTTCCGTCTAAAAAAGGCTTTAACACCTCTATATGTTCGGCCTTCCCGCTCACGATTTTCGCATGGTCTTCTAATATCAATTTTGCTGCACTTCTATAGTCCATTGTTTTAGGAGAATACACCACAAAACTATCGAAATACTTCAAAAGTACCCCGTTTATTTTTTCGCTTTCTTCGTCAACAAAAAGCTTCACATTTTCATTATCGAGTACAGCATTTTCAATGTCCCCTATAATGAACAGATTTAACTCTTTTTCACGATACAAAAATGGAAGTAGCTTCTCAGCATCTGAAATCCCAAGCTCTTTTATCATACAAATCCTCCCTGATAGTTCAAGATTCTCAAATGTTTTTTGATATATACTCTCTTACTGCAACCGCAACACCATTTTCGTCGTTAGTTGAGGTTATAAAACGTGCTACTTTCTTTAGCGTATCCGGAGCGTTTCCCATAACTATGGGATGACCTACCTTTTTTAACACCTTAAGATCGTTGTAATTATCTCCTATAAACGAGGCTTCTTCTGGCTTGATTTCAAAACGCTTGAGAAGAAAATCCATTGCTTTTTCTTTGCCACACTCACGTCCAAAAAACTCAACAAATCCTTCTTCACCTAAAAGAGTATTTAAAATAACAGTAGAATTCGAAAGATCAAGCTCCGAATTCATCTTCTCTATCGCTTTGATTGAACCAACCACAGCAACCTCACTCACGTATTCTCCAATACACCTTGTTACATCCTTGACTTTGAAAATCCGATATGAATTTCTATCGAAGTACGGCACATACTTTGAGCTCCTCGGTAGTTCTGATTCAATCACCATATCCGGAAAGTCCGTAAAGTTCGTGAACAAAACGAAAAAGAGTCCATACTTTCTTGATGCCTTTACAACATTGATGGCCGTTTCATGGTCGAGAACGATCTTTCTCAGAACTTTATGACTTTTCACAGTTGCTATGTACGCTCCGTTCTGAAAAACACCAGGAATATCGAAAGAAATAGATGAAAGATAGTCTTTCGCAGCTACCCAAGCTCGTCCTGTAAAGAAGGTAACCATTATATTGTCACGTTCCATTTCATATATCGCTTCAAGATTTTCTTGAGAGATGTGTTTTTGAGAATCTAAAAGTGTACCATCAAGATCTATTCCAACAAATCTTATCAATTCTCAAACTCCTTTATTTCATTTGTTCTTCTTTCATGCCTTCCACCATTAAAATCTGTTGAAAGAAAAATATCTACCGTTTCTTCTGCAAGTGTTAGACCCATGAGCCGACCAGCCATAACAAGAATGTTAGCGTTGTTGTGAAGGCGTGCATATTTGGCCATTGTTGGATACAAACAGAGCGCCGCGTAAGCACCCTTGATTTTGTTGGCAGCTATAGACATCCCAATCCCTGTTCCACACATAAGGATCCCATATTCTGTTTTCTTGCTTGCCACATCTTCTGCTACTTTTTTTGCAAAAATGGGATAATCCACAGAATCTACAGAATTTGTGCCCTCGTCGATCACTTCAAATCCTTTCAACTCAAGATAATTCTTCACGTGCTCTTTTAGCTCAAAACCGGCATGATCACTTCCAATTGCTATTTTCATCTATTGCCTCCTCCAACGTATCATAAAACTCGAAAAGTTTGTCAAGGTGTGTTATCTTCATAGTTCTACGTATCTGTTCGGTCGCTCCAATGATCACAAGTGCTCCTCCATTCAAACGAGCCTCTCTTTGTAAAGCTATAAGAGCTCCCAGGCCAGAACTGTCTACATACACGACTTGACTTAAATCGATGATCATATTCGAATGTCCATTTGAGATCTCCATCCCAGCCTTTTTTTTGAAATCAGATGAGCTTTCTATATCAAGTTCTCCTTCCAAATTTGCTACAATGTAATTTCCTTTATCACGAAACTCTATTTTCAAACGGCTCACTCCAATCTATTCTGGATATCATTCGCTTCACAAATATCATTAGCGCGAACTCTATGGCAAACGGCAATATCATAAACAAAAGCGTTGAAATAAGAAGAGAAAAATGCCAAACTTTTCCATTACTTAAAAAATAAAAAGATTGTGCTCCAACACAGGCAGCTCCGATGAATCCCATTGGCATGCTGATCAGACTTCCAGTAGTGCTCAGCGATCTTTTGGTTCCACCTGATGGATTTGGCCATTTTGTAACCGCATACACTCCAAAAAAAGATAAAAGCAGAAAAATCGGAATGGATAAAAGCACAACAAGAACTGTTGATAGAAAACCTCCAAAAAACACAGAAAAAGTTAAGAATACACTTGCTATCACAACAATGAACGATCCGGTAACCACAAAAGCCTTAGCCCAAAGTGGTTTTGTTTCCTTGACTGGCATAGTTTTTAGTATCCATCCAACTCTTACATCTATCGAGACCAAAGATGCCATAGCGAGAATTATATACATCGATGCCATAAAAATACCCGTGAGTTCTCCCATCAGCAGTGTTTCCGGTTTTCTGTGACTACTCGTCAATATGATAAATAAAGGAAAGATAACTGGATACACCAGAAAGAACATGATCGACGGTTCTCTTCTAAAAGCTCTAAACTCTTTTACCATTAAAGCCCCGAAGATTCCATGTGTTCGGTACTTCTCTTTCCCTCTCTTTTTACGCGCCGCACTGATTACGTTTGAAAAACCCGAGAGCACATTTTTAGAAGCTATATAATAAGATAAAGCAAAGGTTCCAGATGCTATTCCAATCAACGCAAACATTCCAAGCAAATTTCCCCTGATAGAAGACAAAAACCAAGTAGAAGGCCAAAGAAAGAAGTTTACCTTAGATACGTATGCATTTAAGGCACTTTGCATGTTTTGGGAACTAAAAGATGGCATACTGATGATATTCATCATAAAGTAAGCGAGTATCATAGTCGCCATGCTACTTAGCATCATAAATCGGCGCATTCCTGACTTTGAAGCAAACTTTGAGATAACTAAAGATAACAATCCAGAAATTCCTGCACAGAACAAAACATAAAATGCGTACATTATGAAGACAAAGATAAACGTGTACCACGCCATTCCAACAACGTTCCCATAAGCCAAAAGCAACGGTATAAAAAGCAACGCCGGGAATGTGCCTTCAACGAGTGTTTCGATCATTTTTGAGTAGAAGATCGCCGATTGAGAGAGTGGCAATGTCAAAAGAAAGCCCACATCATCGCTCATGAAAACATTCAATGTCACTGCTGGTGTGTCTATCAAAACGATGAGCCCCAAGATACCAAGAAGGGATATTTCTAAAAAAAGGCTGGCAAGATCTATTCCTCCAAGCGAGATTTGAACGTAACTTGCAATCATTTTCAACATTAGAAAATACGTTGGTAAACCAAAAGAGACAATCACAGCTAATACTATAAGCACATAAAGCCATGAAGGTATAGAACGCTTTCTGCGCCTTTTGGGAATATTACTCCACATCAAGAATTTGTATTTTAAAAGTATCCACAATTCCTTTGTAATCGTCATAAACTGTCAACTATCTCCTTTATTTCATCTCCGCCAGTAAGTTTAAGGAATATATCTTCAAGAGATTCTCTTCCCGAGTAACTTCTTAACTCTTCAAGAGTTCCTTCAGCTATGAGTTCACCTTCGTTTATTATACCTATCCTATCACACATCTTTTCGGCAATTTCCAAAACATGAGTGGTCATGAACACTGCCACTCCTTCATCAACATACTTTCTTAAGAGCAATTTGAGTATTTTGGCACTCTTGGCGTCAAGCCCAACTGTCGGTTCATCCAGAAAAAGCACCTTTGGTCTCCTCATCAAAACAGATATCAGCATGAGTTTTTGTCTCATTCCGTGAGAGTAATCGCCTATAAACTTGCTAAGAAAATTAACGCCAAATGCTTCAGAAAGTTCCAAAACTCTTTGATTCATTTCGACTCTTTTCATAGAAAAAACAGAGCCTACAAATTCAAGAAATTCACGCCCGGTCAAATTTTCATACAATTTAGGTTCGTCTGGAACTACTCCTATAATGGATTTAACATCTATCGGATTTTTGAACACGTCCATTCCATAAACTTCAACTTTTCCGTCTGTCGGTTTTAAAACCCCTGTTAATATACGAAGAGTCGTCGTTTTCCCAGCACCATTTGGACCAAGAAAACCATATATTTCGCCACTGTTCACATGAAAGCTTACAGACTTCACCGCTTCGACATTTCCAAAATTCTTTCTGAGTCTTTCGGCTACCACGATCTTACTCATGTTTTCCTCCAACTTTTTTATTTTTGCCATTCTTAGTTATTATATACCACAGCAAAGGAAGTTTGGCACTTCAAAGTTTTCCATTTTTGATTCCAGAAAATTAGTCGATATTAAAAGTAGACTGACTGCTTCACTTTACAAAAGTAAGGAGGGTTTACGTTGAAATTCAACTTCGACGATGATTTCTTGTGGGGAGTGTCAACATCAGCACATCAAACCGAAGGAAACAATACAAATAGTGACTGGTGGAAGTTTGAAGCTGAAGGAAAAGTAAAAAACGGAGAACGCTCAGGAACGGCTTGCAATTCATATGAACTATATCGCCAAGATATCGAAATCGCAAAGGCTTTAAATGTCAATGCGTTTAGATTTTCAGTGGAATGGGCCAAAATTGAGCCAAGAGAAGGAGAATTTGATCAAGAAGTTCTACGCCACTATGCAGATGAGGTGTCCTACATGCGAAAAAACAGAATAGAACCCATGGTAACGCTTCATCATTTTACCAACCCACTTTGGCTTGCCAAAATTGGAGGATGGAGCTCAAAAAAGTCCGTCGCATTTTTTCTCAGGTATGTACAAAGAGTTCTGGATATCATCGGTGATGATGTTAGATATTTCATAACGATCAATGAACCTAATGTATATGCTTTCTTTGGATACTTACAAGGATATTGGCCACCTGAGATCAAAGATCGAAAAAAAATGAAAAAGGTCCTTGCAAATATGGCTCTTGCACATTCAAAAGCGTACGATCTCATACACTCCAAAATACCAAATGCAAAAGTTTCAGTGGCAATAAACACGGCAATTTTTTGTCCAAAAACGTTAAGTCCTTTGGACCTTATTATGACCAGAATAGTAAATTATCAATACAATTTTGCTTTTCTTGATTCTGTTTTCCACGCGAAAGCACGGTTACCTGTTGGAAAAATCACATTGTCAAATGGAATAAAACTTGATTTCATCGGATTGAACTATTATACACGCTTTTTGGTAAGCTTTGGTCTTACTCCCAAGATTTCTTCTGGTGATCTGCCAAAAACAGAAATGGGATACGAGCTATATCCTCAAGGTATAAGAGATATCATTAAAAACATGTGGAAAAGATACAGGATTCCCATTATTATTACTGAAAATGGCGTCGCGGATGAAGAAGACAAAATAAGAACAAAGTATATAATGAAAATACTTGAGTCGTTGAGTATAAGCGTGTCAGAAGGTGTAAAACTCAAAGGATATTTTCACTGGTCATTGATGGACAATTTCGAGTGGCGAGAGGGATTCAAACCACGTTTCGGATTGTACCACACAGATTTCAAAACATTCAAAAGGACACTGAGAAAGAGTGGGGAATTTTATTCAAAAATTTGTTCGAACCAATTATAAAAGCGCGTCTTCATTGAACGCGCCTTTACTTAAAATCGATTGAAAGATCTGTTATCCCTTTTTAGGGATATTACTGAAATCTGGCTTAAGTGGTGGAGTTTCTCTAATTTCCTTTAGAACTTCTTCAATAGCTTTATCCAATTGTGGATCCTTTCCCTCAGCATAATCTTGAGGAGTTATATCAACCTCAACATCTGGATCTGTTCCGTAATTTTCAACACCCCATCCAACATCTTTAAACCAGAAAGAAAATTCTGGTTGAGTGGTTATCGTTCCATCAACCAACCAATTTCGCGGCCATATTCCAATGACTCCACCCCAGGTGCGACGACCAAAGAGTTTTCCGAGTTTCATAAGCTTGAATGAATGGCTGAAAATGTCTCCATCAGAACCAGCATATTCATTGGTTAAAGCAATCACAGGACCATAAGGTGCTTCAGTGGGATAAGGTTGCGGCCCCATCCATCTTGTTAGATCGTATCCAATGCGTTTTCTGGCAAGTTTTCCAAGCAAGAGTTGTGAGATCGCACCACCTCTGTTGAACCTAACGTCAACAATCAGCCCTTCGTGTTCCAATTCAGCGAGAAAATATCTGTGAAATTCTGCATAACCATCTGCCATCATATCTGGAATATGCACGTATCCAACTTTTCCTTTGGTGAGATCGTGAACGTATTCCCTGTTTCTTTCTACCCATTCTCTGTATCTTAAAGGAAACTCTCTCGGAACCGTTTTAACGGTAACGATCCGAGTCGTATTTGGGCCCTCTGCTACAGTAAGTTGAACCTCCTGATCAATCATATTTACAAGCGCTTTTTCAGGTGAAAGAGTTTTACTCAACCTTTGTCCATTTATCGCTAAAAGATACATTCCTTCTTTTACGTTAACACCAGGTTGCTTTAAAGGCGGTGCATACCTGTCATCCCAAACATCTCCATTTACTATATGTGTTATAACGTAAGCATCACGTTTCGAATCATAAGAAAAATCAGCACCCAGAAAGCCTATTTTGTATTCAGGCTTTGGTCTGTAATCCCCTCCCAATTCGTATGCATGAGATGTGCCAAGTTCCCCTTGAACTTCCCAAAGAAGATCAGAAAATTCACTTCTCGAAGCAACGCGATCTACGAGAGGATAGTATTTGTCAAAGACACCTTTCCAGTCAATGCCAGCCATATTCTCAATCCAGTAATAATCTCTTTGAAGTCTCCAAGCTTCTCTAAACATCTGACGCCATTCATTCAGCGGATCAACCAAAACTTTTACACGAGAAAGTGCTATCCATCCTGTTTTTCTTGAAGGTTTATCTTCTTTTGGAAGATCCTTTGGATTGATCTTTGTTTTAACAACACGCAAGCGATTTCCAACTCGGATTACCAAATATTCGCCGTCCCCCGACAATTTGAAACTTGTGATCCCATCCATAAACGAGGATTCTTCACGCTTTTCAAGATCAAAAACTTTCAAAATTGCTTTCGCCGGCGCCTCCTTAGCAAGCCAATTGATATCTTTCACTCCCTCAATCGGATAGAGAGTATAAAAAATCTTATTTTTTGTTGCTGCAATAGAAGTGTATATTCCTTCATCAACCGGAAATGGAATGAGTCTTTCTGCTATTCCATCAAAATCTATCTCTACTTTTAACTCCTTTTTTTCTTTCTTTTCATCTTTTTCTTTTTCACTACTTTTTTCCTGATTTTCAGGTTGTGAAATGAACGGGCTCTTCAAGTCCTTCTTCAAGGTAATTAGATAAGGTTTCATTCCCTTCGGAAATCCAAAATCGAATTGCATGTTGTCATAAATTGGATTAAAGATCCTGTGAGAGAGAAAGTAAAGGTATCTGCCCTGCGGATCAAAAACAGGAGCCACATCTCGAAGGACTGGCTTTGTAACTTTTTGAATTTCACCGGATTGAGTATCATAAATTTTTATGACACTCAAAAGTCTACTTACATTCATGGAATAGGCAACCCATCTACCATCTGGCGACCAATCAAATCCTTTGATAAGATCGTATTCATTTCTATCTATTTTCTTAACTTTCCTTTTTTTTAGATTAACCCATATCAATTCGTTTTTATGATTGGAGAGAATTACTTCGTCTTTTTGAGGAGAAACCTTCATTTCATAGGGTCTTCCAATGTCTAAACCTACCAATCTTTCGGGCTCCTTAGTTCCATCTACCCAATGTATCTCGAGGTGATCCTCCCCACCTTCATCACTGACAAGAACAATTCGTTTTTGATCGGACAACCAGCGACTTAGCCTATGTCTTACACCATTATCAAAGTTTTGTCGGATAACAGGACCTTCCCAGTTGTAAAATGTGAACGATTTCCCACGGGTGACTATCGCAAGAGATTTACCTTCTTGTGAAAGCGAGTAGTCTTCTAAATATTTTTCAGCATCCACAAACTTTCTGCTTCGTTGAATCACAGGACTACGGTAAACGACTTGAACCTTGAAGTTTTTGCCATTTTCAGGATCAAAAATATAAATATCTGCACCAGCATGGTAAACGATACGATGACCATCTGTAGAAGCATTTCGGGCGTAAAACTCCTCGTGATTTGTATGTTTTCTAACATCTTCACCATTTGGAAGACAGGAATAAATGTTTCCTACACCTTCATGGTCGGAGATGAAATACACTCGCTCACCAATCCACATTGGGTTGGCAAGATTTCCTTTCAAATCTACGAGTTTATGAAAGTTCCCACTTCCTTTTTCATCTATCCATATTTCTCCAGCTGTTCCCCCACGGTAACGCTTCCATCTCGCAGGATCTCCCGTATTTCTACCTATAACGATGCCTTTTTTCCCGAAACTAATATTTCTCGCCAATCCAAAAGGGAGCTTTCTGAGTGTATTTCCATTTATATCCACCGTATACAGTTCAAAGGCTCGAACGAATGGTTGGGCGTAGTTTGTCGCGAAAACGATCTCTGATTCTCGCCAACCAACAACTATAAGATCACTGCCAAGATAAGTAAGCCTTTTCGCTACACCACCAACAGAAGGCATAATGTAAACTTCAGAATGTCCCTCTTCGCGACCAACAAATGCTATCCATTTACCATCAGGTGAAAAGAAGGGATTCGTGACCTCGCCAAGGTTCGCTGTGAGTCTTTGAGCAAGCCCTCCACTTGCTTCCACCGACCACAAATCGTCCTCAGACACAAAAACAACTGTATTGTTGTGAATTGTAGGATACCGATAATAACCTTGAATTTGATTAGCCATGATGGCTCCCCCTTTTTGAAAAATTTCAGAAAACCATTTATTTTACTCACGTTGTGCGTCAACTTTACAACCTATGAAAATTTGTCAAATAAACATCGCTTTTCAAGCGATAAAAGAATTTTTTTCGAAGTCTTATCAAGCCCGATTCGCTCGTTTATCCATCTTCCAGTTCACATCGTGAGGCACGCTCAGACACTCATCCGTGAGTGCTTCGCTTTCTCGACACATCCTATGTCTCTCAACCTCACTCTTGTAAACTTTCAGATGGCGAGCTCATATGTCTTGATGAAAACTTCAAGGGAGATTTGAAACCTTGAAGTTAGTTTGTTCAAATTATTTTACACGAGCTGTTGTCAATTTTTCAACATTCATGCTGTTTTCAATGAACTTTGTTACATCCCAACCTTTTTTCGTTACTCTCACGCACAACGCGAGTTATTTTAATAACCCAAAAAATCTCCAACTGCTTTGACAACAAAATCCAAATCTTTTCTTGAAACATCCTTGTTGGTAACAAATCTGTACTCATCACTCTCTGGAGGATTAATCTTTACACCGTTTTGGAACATATGAGAAACGAAAGCACTGTCGTTTATCTCTTTTTTTAATTTGAAGAAGACCATATTTATTTGCAGCCTTTCCTTCATTACTTCAATTTCTTTAAATCCATCAAGTTTTTTAGCAAGAAGGCGGGCATTCTTATGATCTTCACATAGTCTGTCGATCATATCTTCAAGAGCAACTATGCCAGCAGCAGCTATTATGCCTGCTTGACGCATACCCCCTCCCATAAGTTTTCTTCCCTTTCGAGCCTTCTCAATAAATTCTCTGGTCCCAGCTAATATCGATCCTATTGGTGCGGCAAGACCTTTTGAAAGGCAGAACATCACACTGTCAGCATATATGGCTATCTCTTTGACATCTACTTTTAAGCTGCAAGCCGCGTTGAAAATTCGTGCTCCGTCAAGATGAATTGGTATTTTATAAGAGTGTGCAATTTCATGAATTTCTCTCAAAGTATCCATATCTGTAACTGTTCCCATTCCACTGGGATTCTCGAGACAAATTAAAGCAGTAGGCGGGTAATGAATATTGCTTGAACGTATCAAAGACTTAATTTCAACGGGATCAGGAATACCGTTGTTGGAATCATACGTGCGTAACTGCACACCGGCAATTACAGCCGAGGCCCCAACCTCATGTAGCATTATGTGTGAGTTCTTATCAACAATCACTTCATCCCCACGCCTTGTATGAGTAAAAAGAGCAAGTTCATTTCCGAATGTTCCAGATGGAACAAATAGTGCTGCTTCTTTCCCGATTTTCTTTGCGGCGAGTTCTTCCAATTTTTTTACAGTCGGATCGTCTCCGTAAACATCGTCACCAACTTCGGCTTCAAACATCTCCTGCCTCATTCTTCGAGTTGGAAGAGTAACCGTATCGCTTCGAATATCTATATATCTCATTACATCACCCTACATCATATACACTATTTTGCTCATTGCTCATTCTTAACCCGGTCATTTGCCCATTTTATGAATCGGTAAGGATACTTATCACTTGGACGACTCACATCGTCAAGTACTTTCAAATCTTCTTCATTCAACAGCCAACCTACCGAACCGAGATTATCTTCTATTTGCTCAACAGTTCTTGCACCAAGAATTGGTATAACTCCATCTTGATTAACAAGCCAATTTAGCGCCACTTGTGGAACGCTTTTCCCATACTTTTTAGCAATTTCCTCAATTTTTGCAAGTATTCTGAAGTTCTTTTCAGTTGCCCTTCTATTCCATGATTCTTCCCAGTCTTTTTTAGCTCTGGCAATCCTACCTTCTTTTGGAAATTCGCCAGCTTTGTATTTTCCACTTAAGAATCCTCCACCAAGTGGACTCCATGCCATTATACTCATACTTTGATCACGGCAGGCTGGTAAAACTTCCATTTCTATATCTCTGACAACAAGGCTGTACTGCATCTGAGCAGATATGATTTTTTCGTATCCATGTACATTTGATATCCACAAAGATTTTAAAATCTGCCATCCTGTGAAATTGGATACACCCACGTACCTTGTATAACCCTTGTGTACGAGGTAATCAAGCGTTTCCAGTGTTTCTTCTATTGGCGTTGTTTCATCCCAACAATGTATTTGATAAAGATCCACATAATTCGTTTGCAAACGCTTGAGGCTATCTTCGATCGCTTTAAGAATATGTTTTCTTGTGGCCCCATAGGTATTGACGCCTTCACCCATTCTGAAAAAAACTTTTGTTGCGAGAACAACTTCATCTCTTTTCCCTTTTAAAGCCCTCCCTAAAATCTCTTCAGATCTTCCTTGAGAGTAAACATTCGCCGTATCTATGAAATTTCCGCCAACGTTGAGATACTTTTCAAGTATCTTCACAGCGTCTTTTTCCTCAGTTTCACGACCAAAAGTCATGGTTCCAAGTGCAACTTCGGAAACTTTTAAACCACTTTCCCCTAAGTTTACATACTTCATAGAAAATGTCACTCCTTTCTCAAAAGGCTCTTTTGTAGATCTCTTCAAGATCGTCAATTGTGAGGTTACCTGGTGTCACATCTACAAGCTTTCCCATTGTCTTCATTGCTACTTCGGCAAGGAGTCTTAATTTAGAACGCTCCACACCCAGTTTTTCAAGAGAGAGGTCTAAGTCAACATTTTTCTGAAGTCTCTTGATCAGTTCTATCGCAACTTCTGAAAGCTTATCGATACCCTCGATCCTTTCGGGTGCTCCCATGACTACTGCAACCTTAGCAAGTCTCTCTATGACATGTGGCCTGATATACTCAAAAAGTGTTGGCCCAGTAGCGCACAGACCAACTCCGTGAGTGATGTTGTAATATCCGCTCAAAGGATGTTCAAGCGAATGGTTGGCAATGCAACCAGAAAGTGTTTCGCAGATGCCAGCTGCTGTACTCGCCCAAGCAAGTGCATTCCTTGCTTCAATGTCTTTTCCGTTTTTGTAAGCCACAGGAAGATAATAATTTATAATAGACATGGCTTCAAGTGCAAGAAGGTCAGACGTAGGCTGATGGTTCACATTCAAATAAGATTCTATGGAATGATAAAAAGCATCCATCCCTGTTGATGCTGTTTGATTTGGAGGCAGCGTAACCATAAGTTCAGGATCAACTATTGAGATATTTGGAAAGATCTCATCAAATCCTACTCCTACTTTTTCATGGGTTTCCGGATTGGTGATCACTGCGAATGGATCAGCTTCCGTTCCGGTACCATGTGTTGTTGGAATTGCGATTATTGGCAGAGCTCCCCTTGGACTTTTATCTCCCCCTATATTCGTGTAATCCCAACATTTCCCACCGGATTTTGAAACCATGGCTATCATTTTTGCCGAATCTATTGGACTTCCTCCACCTATTCCAATGACAAAATCGCACTTTTCAGTTCTCGCAAGTTCTACACCTTCGTCAACAGTTGTCGAAAGAGGATTTGAAATGACCTTGTCGAAAACAACACTTTCTATTCCTGAGTTGTTAAGCATCCTTAACACTTTATCAAGCAATCCGGTCGCTTTTGCACTGTGTTTACCCGTTACAATTAGGGCTTTTTTGCCAAGTAGATCACAAAGCTTTTCAAGCTTATCAATCGAGCCAACACCAAAAATAATTCTCGTTGGTAGAAAATATTCAAAATCTTTTAGACCTTTCACTTAGGATCTCCCCCTTTTATAAAATACGTTTTCCTTACTAATTATACCATGGTAAAAAAGAGTTAGGTGAAGAATAAAAAATCCTTCCCTAAGGAAGGAACCCCAAAGAATTGTGCCAACAACTATGATTATACTTTTTTCTTTG
>JALSLY010000078.1 GCA_026988035.1 Thermotogae bacterium | reverse complement strand
TCAAAAATTGGAATGGAATACTCGCACAAGATATCACTTTCACTCCAACAGAACGGGAAGGAAAGACATCTATGTACTTCATGAAGATAGAGAAAGGACAATTTGTACCGATAACGGGGTGGATGTCTCTCAAATGAAGAATATACTTTCCATACGCAAACTCACAGTTAGATTCAGAGGAATAGCTGCGGTCAAGAATTTCGATATGGATGTGAAAAAAGGAGAATTTCACTCACTGATAGGGCCTAACGGTGCCGGAAAAACAACTGTTATAAATGCAATAACCAGGGTTGTGCCAGCTAATGGTGCAGCCCTTTTCGATGAAAGAGAAGATCTTCTCAAGACATCAGCTTACAACTTAGTCCATCTTGGAATTGCAAGGACTTTCCAAAATCTTGAACTTTTTCGTACTATGACGGTCATGGGGAACTTATTTGTTGGAGCTTATCACGATATAAGATATGGTTTTCTGGATGAAATATTTAGGACGCACAAATACCGAATTGGGCAATTGGATCTTATGCAAAGAGCAATAGAAGTGGCAGATTTTTTATTAATAAAAGAATATTTGAATACCCCTGTTTCAAATCTTCCATATGGGATCCAAAAGACAGTTGAAATAGGGAGAGCAATCATGTCCAAACCAAAGCTGCTTTTGTTAGATGAACCATTTGCGGGTTTGAACGATGCAGAAACTGATCGACTCAAAGATGAGTTGTTGAGGATCAAACGAACATACGATATGACCATTTTAATGATAGAGCATGATATGAGCACAGTTATGAGCCTTTCAGACAAAATAACAGTTATTAATTTTGGTGAAAAAATCGTTGATGGGACACCTAACGAAATAAAACAAAACAGAAAGGTGGCTGAAGCCTACCTTGGCGACAGAGCATTTACTTGAGATCAAGAATTTATGGGTGAAATACGGCCCTGTTGAAGCTGTTAAAGGTACGGATTTTTGGATAGATAGAGGTGAAATAGTATCTCTATTGGGATCAAATGGTGCTGGAAAATCCTCAACCCTTCGGGCTATTTCAGCTCTTGTTAAAAGCGAGGGGAAAATAGTCTTTAACGGCAGAGACATATCAGAATATCCAGCGTACAAAATTCCTTTTCTTGGCCTCTCAATGTGCCCTGAGGGTAGGGGAATTTTTTCAGATCTTACAGTTGAAGAGAATCTTGCACTTGGAGCTTACACTGTCAGAAGGAATAGAAAAAAGATAAGAGAAAATTTTGAAAAAGTTTATTCCCTATTTGAAAATCTTGCAGACAAAAAATCACAACTTGCGGGAACACTCTCTGGTGGAGAACAACAAATGCTCTCCATTGGGCGTGCTTTGATGTCTGAGCCAAAACTTTTGATGTTGGACGAACCTTCTTTAGGCCTTTCTCCAAAACTTGTTGACATGATATTCAATATTCTTAAGGAGATAAACAGAAATGGGACAACTATTTTTCTCGTCGAGCAAAACGCTGCAATGGCTTTAGCCTTATCTCACCGCCTTTACGTCATGCAAACCGGGAAAATAATTACCTTCGGTACCCCCAAAGAGATAGATCTCAACACATTAAAGAAAAAATATTTTGGAGGTGTCTGAATGTTATTCCAACAAGTGATCGCTGGACTCATCACAGGTTCTTTATACGCTCTCGTTGCTCTTGGATTAGTCATGGCTTACAAGGTAACTGAAGTGATGAATTTTGCATATGGTTATATGGCGATGATATCAGCTTATATATTCTATTCACTTTTTGTGGTATTTGGATTGAACTATGCGAGCTCGTTTGCATTGGCTGTGCTTGTTGGTGTGGGAATGGGTTATGTTGTTGAGCGCGGGTTACTAAGACCTGTAAGATACATTTCCCCAACCTCTATGGTCATAATCACTCTTGGTGTTTTACTTGTGCTTCAAGGTTTAGCTCTACAAATATGGGGTAATGAATATCAACATGTTCCAAACGCACTCAATGGAAAACCTCTCATATTCAGAACTTTCGGAGGAATAGTAGTAATTCCTCAACAAAGTCTTTTGATCGTAGGCATCGTTTTTGCCACAGTGATTTTCTTGTTCTTATATCTAAAGTTCACATATCAGGGTATGGCTTTCAGAGCTACTTCTCAAAACGAAGAAGCTGCGAAATTAATGGGAATAAATACAAACCTAAACATGTCCCTATCTTGGATGATATCAGGCGCTCTTGGAGCAGCTGCAGCAATATTGGCAGCACCACAAACTTTTGTTTATCCGGACATGATGCTGAATCTCCAGATCATGGGGTTTACCGCGGCTGTGCTTGGAGGATTTGACAGCATTCCGGGTGCAATAATAGGAGGAGTAACATTAGGAGTAGTTGACAACCTTGTAGGTGCTTATCTTTCAAATAACCTGAGAGCCACTTTTTCTTTAGCAATAATTGTTGCCATTCTTCTTGTAAGACCAGAAGGCATATTTGGTAGGCCAAAATCAAGGAGGGTATAATGATAAGGAGAAATCTTTGGTGGTTCATGATTCTTATTATACTTCCATTGGCTTTTACCACTTCTCCCTTTATAATATCAATCTTCGTGTTAATAGGCATATATGCTATAGCCGCAAGCGGAATGGATCTACTAACAGCATGGGCTGGGCAAATCTCCATAGGTAACGCCGCTTTCTTTGCTGTAGGTGCTTACACCTCTGCAATTCTAATGATGAATTATTCAGTTCCATTTCCACTCTCTTTCTTAATTGCTGGGATTTTTGCAGGAGTCCTTGGCTTCATAATCGGATTGCCAGCGTTGAGACTTTCCGGCTTTTACCTTGCAATCGCCACCATGTCATTTGGTGTAGCAGTGCAACAAATAATAGGTGTTTTAAGTATTACGGGAGGATATCGTGGCATTCGAAACATTCCGTCCATGGAAATATTCAATTTGAAAGCCACCACATCGATTTCACAATACTACGTCGTTTTGAGCGTTATCTTAATGGTCTCTTTTGTACTTCACTCGATCGCAAAATCAAAAACAGGTTTGTCTTTTATTGCTATGCGTGACAGTGATATCGCGGCACGCACTTTTGGTATCAACTTGTTAAAGTACAAACTAATGTCATTCATTGCAAGCGCTGTGCTTACGGGCTTTGCAGGAAGTCTTTACGCATCGGTAATTGGATTCATCTCCCCAAGTGATTTTGGACTAACACTTTCTTTAAACCTTTTGGCTATGATAGTCATAGGCGGTATGGGAAGCGTATTTGGTTCAACTCTCGGTGCGATCTTTTTCGTTGGATTACCATTTCTAATAGGAAATTCAGGAATATCTCTTACAATAGTTCAAGGGGTTTTGCTTATAATGGTGCTCTTGTTTCTTCCAAGAGGGCTTGCTTATGAAATAAAAAGGCTTGTTGGTCATTTTTGGAGATCTCCAGCAACATTTTTTGTCAGAAGGAGGCCAAAAATGTTTGTAGAAATAGATGGAAAGCGAATCAATTACGAGATTTGCGGTGATGGAAAGCCGATCGTGTACGTTCACGGAAATTTTGCATCTCATCATTGGTTTGACGAAGTGATAGATATTAAAGGATTCAAAACATACGCACTGGATCTTCCAAATTTTGGTGACTCAGATGGGATAGAAAAAATCTCCATAGAGGCTTACGCAGAGTATCTGTGGAAATTCATAAAAGCATTGAAAATAAAGAAGCCAATTCTCGTAGGGCATTCGCTGGGAGGAGCTGTGGTATTAAAGTGTGCAATCGATCACTCAAAAGAATTATCTGCTCTCATGCTTGTTGATCCTGCACCGGCAAATGGGCTCAAAACACCAGAACAGAATTATCCAATTCTTAAGTCTTTGAAAAGAAGAGCCGATCTTTTAGAAAGGTCATTAATGGAAGTTATGCCAACTAAAAAGAGTGCCGCGAGGCGTTTGACGAAAGAAGCGCTGAAAATGAAGCCCAAAGCTTTTACTGAAAATGCTAAAGCTCTCGAAAGATACGATTACTCTGACGAACTTTCGAAATTGACTCTTCCAGTTAAGATCTTGTTTGGTGCTCTTGATCCCATAGTCCCACGAGCTGCACTTGAAGAGATGGCGAAAAAGATCCCAAACGCTGAATTTAATGTTATAGAAGGAGTCGGTCATAGCTTGATGGTAGAAAATGCAAAGAAATTCAAGGAAATGGTGGAGGATTTTGGTCATGTCGTATCTCAAGCTACATGACGCAAATATTTACTACGAAAGAAACGGATGCGGAAAAACATTAGTATTACTCAACGGCATAATGATGTCCACAACAAGCTGGACATATCATGTTGAAAAACTTGCCAAAATCTTTGATGTGATTACGCTCGATTTTCGCGATCAAGGTAATTCTTCAAAAATGAAAGATGGTTATGATTTGTCTGTTCACAGCAACGATTTGTCAAATTTGTTAGAACATCTCAAAATAAGAAAAGCAAGTATTCTTGGCGTCTCTTATGGAGCGCATGTTGCAGAAATTTTTGCACTGGAGCATCCTGATAAAATTGAAAAATTGATCCTCTCTAATGCTGTCGATAAAACTGACAATTATCTCAGAGAACTTGGCAGAGCGTGGGAAATAGCTGCGCAAACTTATGATGCGACTCTCTTTTTCAAAGTTTCACTTCCCACGATATATTCTCGGACATTTTACAACTCTCATCTTGATTGGGTAGAATCAAGAATAAAAACTTTTTCCAAAGTAATGACACGTGAATGGTTTGATGCTTTCATAAGATTAAGCAAATCCGAAGCATATTTTGACGTATCAAAAGACATATCCAAGATAGTAGCCCCAACTCTTCTAATAGCTGCCGAAGAAGACATGATCACACCGAAAAGTATTATGGAAAGAATGCATAAAAAAATCAAAGATTCCTTGATTGTCTCAATTCCACAAGCTGGCCATGCCGCATTTTTGGAAAAAGCGGATCTATTTTGTGACATAATAAAGGGATTCTTGAACTGACAAAATCTGCTTAATTTGTATTTGTATAATCAATTTTCGTAAGATGTAACAGTGATAACGTATGTCATCTTGTGAAGAATCAGATCCTATTCTTGTTTAAAATTTAATTTGAGTGATATGATACTGATAACGCTAAAGGGGGTGCAAAGTCTTGAAGGTTGTTACTTCAGATAAAGTTATATACACTTTTAGACCCGACATGGAGCCCGTTCAAAAGATATTACCTGATGAAATCGTGGAGGTCGAAACAAATGATTGTTTTTTGAATCAAATAGAAAACGAAGAGCAGCTTATCGATGAGATCGATTTTTCTAAAATAAATCCAGCGACTGGACCAATTTACGTTGAAGGAGCAGAACCTGGAGATGTTCTTAAAATTGAGATCCTCAAAATAAATCTTCCCGACAAAGGAATTATGATCGTTGCACCAAATGAAGGCGTTTTGGGTAGCTTTGTTGAGCGTGCACAAACTCGTGTGGTAAAGATAGAAAACAAAGTTTGTCATTTTAAAAGCATTTCCATCCCTGCAAAACCGATGATAGGTGTTATAGGTGTTGCTCCTTCTCAGAAAGATGGAGAATACCCTACTGGCATCCCCTGGAAACACGGTGGGAATATGGATACAACCGATATAACTGAAGGAGCCGCCCTTTACTTACCAGTTAATCAAAAAGGTGCATTGCTTGCATTGGGTGATTGCCATGCCGTCATGGGAGATGGAGAGGTTTGTGTTACTGGATGCGAAATACGCTCTAAAGTGAGACTTAAGACAACGCTCATAAAAGGAGTTCCCTTAGAATGGCCCATAGTCGAAACAAATAACTCCTTGGCAGTAGTAACTTCGGGAAACACTGTAGAGGGGGCTATAGAAGAAGCTACACGATGTGCCGTTAATCATCTTTCAAAGGGATTAAATTTAGATTGGAGCGATGCGTACATGCTTGCAAGTCTTGTTGTGAATATCAAGGTGAGTCAGGTTGTCGATCCGAAAAAGACAGTCAGAGCTTCTATATCAAAAGAAATTTTGAACCCAAAGAGAATCTTCTGAGGAGTGGTTGTTTATGAAAGTGCTCGTTACCGGTTTTGAACCTTTTGATCATGAAAAAATCAATCCATCGTATGAAATTGTGAAAGCCTTACCAGACAAATGGAAAAAAGCGGAAATAATCAAGAAAAAAGTCCCGGTTTTATACGGAAAAGCGATAGAAAGTGTTATCGAAGAAATAGAAAGAAACGACGTTGATATTGTGATCATGCTTGGACAAGCAAAAGGAAGAGCTTCCATCACTGTAGAAAGAGTAGCAATAAATGTGAATGATTCTAAAACGCCTGACAACTTCAAGAAAGTTTTAAAAGGAGTACCTGTGATTGAAGAAGGGCCTGTTGGATACTTTTCGACTCTTCCAATTTACGAAATAGTCAAAGCATTAAAAAGAATCAAAATTCCTGCGAAAATTTCTAACACCGCAGGTACATTTTTGTGCAATTCACTCTTTTATGGAGTAATGCATGAAATTTCCACAAAGCATTTGAATGTCTTGGCCGGCTTCATTCATGTCCCGTATCTTCCTTTACAGGCTTTAAAAAATCCAGACGTTCCCAGTATGTCATTTGATCTTATGTTAAAAGGGGTGAAAAAGGCAATAGAAGTGAGCGTGAAGACGGATATGCCCCGATCACAGAATTCGTGAATTCCACCGTTTCATATCTCTTAGACATGAGTTCTTCGAGCTTTTCTGGTTCTTATCAGTTTGATGTGGATAATGGAATTTTATCTATTTTTCGCTTTGCAAGCGATCATGTAATTTTTCTAGAACTCTTATCAAGTCTGTTCTTTTAACATTATGCCGGTCTCGACTGCCGTCAGCGCCTACGCGCCCTGTAAAGGACAACAGAACAGACATAGAAGTGAAAAAGATGTTGCTCTCATCTTCGTTTTGGTCAGAAAAGCGGGAAAGATATTACGTACTACGCAATCCCGCTCTGGCAACTTCATTCTTGATTCAGGATCTCATCCTTAGATTGCGGCTCGGTGGCCACAATGACATTGTGGTCAAGGATTCTATTAAAGATTAGGGCACGCTGCATAAAACACACCCCGGCCTCCAGCCACCCCTCTTGATAGAGGGGACTACACTCCGGCTCTTCGAGCTTCGTAGCTGCC
>JALSLY010000077.1 GCA_026988035.1 Thermotogae bacterium | reverse complement strand
CTCAAAACCTGATAGTCAGGATGTGTGCTTCATACCAGATGGAGATTTGAAAAAATTTTTCAATTCGCAACACGTTGAATTATCTCCTGGCCCGATAATCACCACAAATGGGGAAGTGATCGGAGAACATTCTGGATATCAGCTTTATGCCATAGGTCAACGTAAAGGACTGGGGTTAGCAGCTGGACATAGAGTGTATGTTGTAGACATTGATCCAACAAAAAACGCGGTGATCGTTGGAGAACGCGAAGAACTTTTCAAAGATAGAGTTTTTGTTCGTAAAGTAAACCTTTTAGAAGATTTACCAAGCAAAATTGAATGTGAATGCAAAGTTCGAAGTACAGCCAAAGCCATTCCGTGCCGTGTGAATTTTGGCGATCCAACTGAGGTACATTTCTTTGAACCTGTTATTCCAGCCCCGGGTCAGATCGCTGCCTTTTACAAGGGAGAATTTCTCCTTGGCGGTGGAATAATGGTGAAACATTAACCTCAAACACTTCTAAATTATTCAGCTATCTTGTTCTATACAATCTGTCTCCAGCATCTCCCAAGCCAGGAAGTATGTAAGCATCGTCATTCAATTGCCTATCCACCGAACATGTATATATTTTAAGAGCCGAGTGTGCTGATTCCAAGACATTTATTCCCTCTGGAGCAGCTATTATGGATAGCATGGTTATGTGCTTTCCACCAAGCTTTTCTACCATCTCTATAGCTTTAGAAGCTGATTCACCTGTAGCAAGCATTGGATCAAGCACGAAAATTTCCGTATCATCAAAGAACTTTGGAAACTTAGCATAGTATTCAACCGGTTTTTTTGTGCTCTCATCGCGGTACAATCCAACATAACCTACCGATGCGTTGGGCAGAAGTTGAAGAAATCCCTCCAGCATTCCAAGACCTGCCCTTAATATCGGAACAACTACTATATTTTTGTCATTTATCTCATACCCAGAGCATTTTTCGAGAGGAGTTTCGACCATCTTGCGACGCGTTTTTATGTGTCGCGTTGCCTCATAAGTCATGAGCATTGTGATCTCTCGCACGAGTTCTCTAAATTCCTTTGGCCCTGTAGAATTATTTCTCAATATAGTGAGTTTGTGCAAAACTAATGGATGATCGATCACGAAGTGACCCATTTTTTTACCTCCAATTCAGAATATTCGACTACTCGGTTTTTTCCACGCTCTTTCGCAATATAAAGTGCAATATCAGCGCATTTTATAAGATTTTTTGCATTCGAGACGCATTCCAAAGAATCTGCCAGCCCGATCGAAACAGTCAATTTTAGAGTTGTCAGCCTTGTTGTTTCAATGGATTTCCTTATTCTCTCACAACTGCCAATCGCTCGATAAGCAGGGGTATGTGGAAAAAGAATGAGAAACTCTTCTCCACCGTATCGTCCGACTACATCTATACTTCTAACGGCATCACGCATCTGCTCTGACACATGTCTAAGAACTTCATCTCCAACATCGTGCCCATACTCATCATTCACTCTTTTGAAGTCATCTATGTCTATCATGGCCACACTTAAAGTCTCACCATATCTTCTGGATCTTTCCACCTCTTCATCGAGCCTTTCCAATATATATCTTCTTGAATAAAGCCCTGTAAGAGAATCAAAACTTGACATTTTAGCGGCTGTACTTTTCTCAATGTGAAGTGCATAGACCGGGATAATCTGATCCAATACGAACAACGCTTCATCCATAGATAGATCTGTGGTGTCAAAGCTCAAATAAATTACTCCACCGTCGATTGAAAAAGAATAAACGAAACGCCTTTGTCCAAAAGCCCATGCAAAGTCAAGATCGATGTTCTCTTCAGTGCTAAAAGCTATGCCGTTAGCTTTAGCGCGAATTCTTATTTTTTCCACTCCGTTAAGTTCACAAATCACATCTCTGTTGAGAAGCTTAGAGGCGGTTACTCCAAGAGATTTTAAAATCTCATCAGATGTTTTAAACTCTTGAAAGAGTAGAATGGATCCTACCAATTCGTATGAGTCATCAGTCAAATTCGATTTTTTTACTTTTCGTGAGAGCCATTCGGCTCTTCTCTTTAGTCCGGACTGTCTTGCCGCTAGCATGGCAAGTTTCATATGATGAGTTGCTACCTTCAGAAAGCCTCTACGTTGATAAGCTTTAGAAAGCTGTTCTTCATAGAAAATCTTTCCAATATTAATGGCATTTGTGTAGAAATACCTTCCCATCCGTTTTAGAGTTTTTATGGCACGGTTCGAAACCTCTTTCGCCACAAAATAAGTAGCAAGATAATTTGATGGTTCAATATCATCGAAATCCACTCTACCGGAAGCTATTGAAAGCAGTTTTTCGCTTTCAGGTGTCTTCATGGATTTCAATATTTCAAGGGCCTGTTCTTCGTTGTCTCTATACAAAGCAGCCATAAGTTTCAAGCGATTTCGCTTATTGTCATCTTCGACACGATCGATTCCTTCAAATTCCATGTTCTCAACTTTCATTCTCGCAAAGAGATTGTCGATTTCCGGTTTAAGTTGAGGATAAGCCTTCTGAGAATTTTTCAAAAAAAGCTTTGCACGTTGAAATTCCCCCATCTCAATCAGATTAGAAGCTAAGAGCAATTGCGCCAAACCTGCAGCTTTCCACAATCCTTCAACAATAGATTCTCTCAGTGCATGGAGAATTCTATTGTAGGTAGAATATGAAGGTTTGGGAAATACGGCATACCCGATATTTATCCCTACCAACGGTGCGAGATCTCGGAAATCGTACTCTTTAGCCATGGCCAATGCAGTTTCAAGCTCGTTCAATGCTTCTTCATTTTTTCCAGAATTCATGAGTTTTATTCCAATGTAATTACGTGCCATCACTTCTACTCTACGTGCCATTCGATCTTTCAATTCTTCAAGAGGGGTAATAACTTCTTTATAAATATCCGATATGCCTGCGCCCCTCGAAACAAGTTTGGCGTAAGTTCTAACTATTCTAACCAACTTGGGTGCTTTCCCGGTGAGAAGTGAATATTTCATACCATTCATGGACAAAACAACAGAAAAATATGCATTCCTAAACATCCTGTTTCCAAATTTAGAAGCTCTTTCAAGATCGTTTTTCATTTCGTCATAATCACCAAGTACTTTATGAAAAAAAGCGCGCAGTGATTCAAATGCTTCAAGATCTTTTCCCCTAATTTTCTGAGCTAAATCTACAAGTTCGATTCCCAAATTCGGTTTTTCCCCATTTTCCGCAAATTTATGCGATCGAACTAAAATCTCAGCAGCACTCAATTCTCTTTGTTTTCCGGGTTCAACATGCCACATTCCATCTCTTACCCACCACTTTCCATGAGAAATAAGATCTGAAATGGCAAACAACTCCCCACCGCTACGATCAAATAAGGAACTTTTATCACATTCAAGCACAGTGGGAGCACCAAAAAAGGTTTTAAGAAGCCAATCTATTTCTTCTGAAGAGATCGTTGGAGGTTCTATCTTTCTGCCTGGTCCTGGTTTGAAAAGTGGATCGTGAATCTCCATAATCTTGGAATTGGGGTTGAATTTGGCAAGTGCACGTACCATGGTGTGCATTTCTACAGATTCAGCTGAGCTAAAAATGTAAAAATCTCGATCATTTAACGGCATCAAAAATGCAATAGCTGTCGGATCTATATCAGACAGAGTTTTAGCATCAGAAAAAATGGCACGCCATTTTTCTCCGGCAAGAACTTCTTTTGTTACATCAGCCATTGAGGAAAAAACCTTACCTATTTTTGAAAGAAATGGTAAAAGTATCTGAGCACCTCTTACTGGCAAATAGGCCTGACCTGTGAGGCTTTTTATCTCCTCCATCAATTTTGGATGACGCCAAACGCCCAGGGATGGTAGAAAAAGGGAGTCCGATCGAACTTCAAGATCAAGTTCGTTCATCAATTCAAGAATTGCTGGAATTTTCTCGCGTGAGATTTTTGAAATGACTCCACCAGAATTCTTGAACGTATCCGCAAGCGTTTGAATGGTTACAAAGAACGAACGTGGGTTCACAATCCGTCCGCTTACGATCCATGGACATGCAGAAAAGTTAGGAAGTATAACCGTTTTATTTCCTTCTACAAAAACTGATTTTTTCGATACCGGTCCAATAGGCACACCATTTAGAGCACAGTTGTATATAGCTTTCACCAGATCAATGAATTCTTGCTCATTCATATGATCGCTATGAAACCTTGCATCTGAAAACACGATTTTTACTTTGTTGCCTTTTGATTCGAATCCTTTCATTCTTGGAAGACATGTGCAAAGCGGGAATTTTCGTAACATTTCCTTGCCTTTTGACAAGTCTTCAAATACAACGATCGACATTCTACCACCCCAATCATTTCACGCTCCAATGTTCATACAGGGAAGGAGGTATCATATCTATCAAATCGTATTCACTTCCATTTATAGCCATCTTGTTGCCATAAACGAGATTTCTCGATCCTCCCATCTGCCTGCACAAATAAAGCTGCTTTCGTGCCCTTGTTATGGCAACGTAGAAAATACGCTGCTCTTCTTCAAAATTTCCAACTTTCAAGGCCATAATCGATGGGAAATCACCTGGATTAATAGCCAACACAAACACAATATCCCATTCTAATCCCTTGGCCTGGTGAACTGTGGTAAGTGTTACTTTCCCCTCTTTCTGATACTCTTCTCTTTTCAAATCCATATCCTCTGTTACAGCCAGATCAGACAAAAAAGCAATCTGGTTTTCGTACCTTCCTGCAATTTCAATCAATCTTTCTATGTCCAGTTGTCTGTCATGAAAATCATTAAAGGTCATGGCAAGATAATCTGAGTAAAAAGATTTGTAGACTTTTTCCAAAACTTCCGATGGAGATTGTTCTCCAGACAATTCTTTAAATATATCTCCAACAATCTCATATTTCCTTCCAAATTTCGAAATGCCTTTTATCAAAGAAATGGGATCCGTCTCATTTTGGAGCGCATTCACCACTATATTAGCTCCCTTTCGCCCTATGCCGGTAAAAAGTTGAAGAAGACGAATCCAAGATAAAGTGTCACGAGGATTGTTTAGAACTCTTAAAAAGGAAAGCAGATCTTTCACATGTCTCGATTCGGTAAACTTCACTCCCGATTTGACTATGAATGGGATATTCGATTTAGAGAGTTCCAATTGAAGATCCATAGAATGAGCATGAGCTCTGTACAGCACAGCAATCTCTTCTTCGGGAACCCCTTCGTTGACAAGTTCCATGATTCTACTTGATACAAATTCCGATTCCTCGAAAGAATCCCATGTGCTTATGACAACTGGTCTCGTTGAAGCAGGTCTTACAGATTTTAACTTCTTTTTGAAAACGTTGTTTGGTATCACACTGTTTATCAGTGAAACGATCTCGGGAGAACTACGATAGTTTGTTTGAATTTTGTGAACCTTCACACCTTTCTCTTTCGAGATGTCAAATATGTTCTCATATCTTGCGCCTCTAAAAGAATAAATACTCTGAGCATCATCTCCCACGACCATCAAGTTGTGATGCACAGATGAAAGTTTTTTCACAATGTCACATTGAATTTTGTTCGTATCTTGAAATTCGTCGACAAGAACCCATTTGAAACGCGAAGCTTCTTTTATTCTCACTTCCTCTACATTGAGAAGGTCATTTGTATAGTTCAAAAGATCATCATAATCGAGAGACAACTGCTCAATTTTCAATCTTTCATATTTTTCTTTCACTTCTTTGAGCCTATCCGTAACCGGATACAAATACGGAAATCTTTCCTCGATGACATCTTCCATGGGTTTGCCCAAATTAGCACTTAGAGAAATCAATTTACGTATCAAAGAAGGTGATGGAAATTTTTCCTCTTTAGATACCACCAAGCCTCTTGCATGTTTTACCAAAGTTTTTGCGTCTTCCTCGTCAAGGATCGAGAAGTTCGAATCAAGTTTGAGAACATGCGCATATTTTCGAAGCAAATAATTACACACATGATGAAACGTGCCAGCGAGCATGCCATCAAGCTTACTCCGTGAAACTTGTTGAGCTCTATGAATCATCTCACGAGCAGCAGCGCGCGTAAAAGTTACAAGCAATATCTCGTGGGGTTTTACCCTCCTTGACACGAGATATGCTATCTTATAAGTTATCGTTTTAGTTTTACCTGAACCCGGCCCTGCAATGATGAGAGAAATACCTTTCTCTTCAAGAACGGCGGCACGTTGCTCATCATCAAGCTCTTTCAAAAGATCGATTGATTCCTTTGAATTGTAAGATATCTCATAAACTTTATCGGTCTTTTTCACAAATTTGACTCCTAATCTATATTTGACAAATAAACACGGTTTGTTCCTATTTGCTTATATCATTCAGAACATATTGAATTCTGGTAAGAGACCTCTCTTTTCCGAGAACGTAAATGCTTTCAAACAAACCAGGTGTAACAGTTTGCCCCAATAACGCGACACGAAGAAGTTGAAAGAATTTTTTCTTTGAAATATTCTCAGAGGCGGCAACAGTTCTTATAACCCTTTCCACGTTTTTAACGTTCCAGTTATTCAACATTTTGATCGCGCCAAGTGCTGATAAAAGATAAGATTGCACGTAAGGCAAATCTAATATTTTTTTGGCATCTTGAGTTGGTATCGGTCTCTCAACAAAAAATGGTTCCACAAAATCCTTCAATGCTTTTAAATTATTGACTTTTTGACGGCATATTTCCATTACCTTTTCAGCATACTCGATGTTTTCAAACCATCCGAGTCCCTTTGAATAGTTCCCCTCCAACCACGATTTAAACTTTTCGATGAGTTCTTCAACTGGCATGCTTCTCATATGCTGGCCATTTATCCATTCTAACTTTGCATAATCAAAAATCACCGGTTTTGACGAGAGTCTGTGCAAATCAAAAGATTCTATCTTCTTGAAAGGATCGAAAATCTCATTTTCGACGCCCCAGCCAAGTAAGGCAAGGTAATTCACGAATGCCTTGTCGATAATCCCGTATGATCTGAAATAATCCACAGACGTTCCTCCATGTCTTTTACTCAAAGGTGTTTTATCAGGGCCGAGTATCAATGGAATGTGCATAAACTTGGGTTTCTCCCATCCGAGCGCTTCATAGAGCATTATCTGCTTTGGCGTATTTGTAAGATGATCCTCACCGCGAACTACGTGAGAAATTTTCATAAGATGATCGTCAACTACGACGGCGAAATTGTAAGTGGGGTACCCATTGGATTTTACGATTACAAGATCCTCAAATGTGGAATTATCAAATTCCATTTTCCCTTTTGCTATGTCGTCAAAAACCGTTTTCCCGTTCGGTGTTTTAAAATTCACGGTTATACTATGCCCTTTTTGGCGATACTTATTTGCCTCTTTTTCTGAAGTGGTTCTTTTTAGGATTCTCTTAGTGTCTTCTAACTCATAAATTGCATAGTAAGCCATTCCTGCCTCTAAAAGCTGATTCGCATATTCTTCATAAATCCCGGCACTGACGCGTTCACTTTGTCTGTAAGGTCCAAAAATTCCTCCCACATCAGGACCTTCATCCCAATACAATCCACACCATTTGAGGTCTTGCATTATAGATTCCTCAGACTCTCGGGTGGAACGTTGGATATCTGTGTCTTCAATCCTCAAAATAAATTTCCCACCATTTTTTTTTGCAAATAGCCAATCAAATAAAGCTGTGCGTGCTCCTCCAACGTGCAAATATCCCGTAGGACTTGGAGCAAACCTTACTCTCACTGTCATCTTGTTGCCCCCAATGCTTCAACCATTTCTAATGCTTCTTGTACACTCCAAGCACTCTTTACCTCGGCTAATTTTCGATCATCAATGTACTTCCCATCCAACAATATGCTGGCTATTCTATCCGTCCATCCGCCAGTTCCTCTCAACAAAATAGCTGATTTGGAGTGAGCGTACGCTGCGAACAGTTCAAGAGCAGTGCCAACTTTTCCACCTATACTTATTACCACATCTACATTGTACATCATGAGAATAGATCTCATAGAAAAATCCATTCCTGTATCTATGGCCACTGTGAGGTAATCATTTCCGAAATCTGATTTTGGAAGTATACCAACAACGATGCCGCCAAAATTCATTGCTCCTTTTGACACCGCTTCCATAACTCCATCTCTACCACCATTTACCAACACATGTCCACGTCTTGCGATCTCTTCTCCGAGAGTTTCACACAACTCAACCAACGGTTTTACTGGTGGCTTGTTGATATCACCAGAATAACCTATCACACCTATTCTCAAAAGTTACACCTCCAACAAGATTTTACCATAATTAAAAAGGGATAAATTGCATCTAATAGGCATTTTTCACCTTTAAGACAAAAGTAAGGGGAAACATAACAGTTCCTATGATCAAAAGGGCCATACCCACACCGAGCAAATCTGCAAGCATCCCCATAACTGGTGCCATTATTGCCATGGAGATAGTCGTAAGTTGAGACTCAACTGAGAGTCCGGAGGCCATCATTTTGTGTGATATCTTGTCACTTATAAAAGACACATTCATAGGGCGTCTTAGATTTTGCAAAACATAGAGTATTAAAAACAACAGTATTGACAACAGCTGCATATTATAATGTGTTGAGATGCCAGATAAGGTCAGAAATACCGCTCCAACGAGAAAGGTCAAATTTATAGCCATTGGAAGATCTCTGAATTTCTTGCTGAACTTGCTGGCATTTCTCGAGGCATAGCTCGTCAAAAGGTATATGCTGAAATAAACAACACCAATGATAACTGAAGAGCGTTTTGCGCTATTCATTGCAACAAAAACCGGAATTGAGAGAGCAAAAGTTTTAACGATCGGCTGTAAGTATTCTTTGGTAACTTTAAAGAACGAGGAAAAAACCGCGCTGTTTAATATAGCTTTCATCGCATCGCGACTACCAAAAATTCCCCAAAATCCCTTAAGAGTAGCTTTAACTTGATTCAAAATGGCACCTTTTTGAATCTTCAAAAGTTCACCATCGAGCTCTTTAGGATAAGTGGCCAAATTAATCAAATCTAAAACGTATGGAATAACCGATGCTATAAATATGTATCGATAGCTACCACTGTAAAAAACGAGTGCTGCAGCTATCAAGGAGCTCACAGCAGAACCTAACTGCGAAGCTGCACGCGTGTGACCATAGTACTCAACTTTTATATCTTCCATATGATTTATCTTGAGATATTCAAGTATAAGTGCCTTGTGAGTGCCTGATCTGAATGCATCCCCAAAAGCAAATAGAATCATGGCTAAAGCATACATAGCAAAAGAAGAAAAAAAGTAGAAGATCCCAAATGATATGACGTAAGAAACAAAAGCCATTATCATGCTTCTTCTTCTTCCAAAAGCATCAGCGTAAATACCCGTGGGAATCTCGAGAAAATTCGTTGAAAGATCACGTATAGCAAAAAGCGAACCAATCTCGAAAAAGGACAATCCCACTTCTCTAAAAAAAAGCACCATAAAAGGATCGAAGAATCTAAGATTTTTGAGAAATCCGTAAAGGGAAAATTTGTAGAACATCTTGTCTTTTTTCAACAACGCGCACCTCTCCTGAAGCAACAATTACTCAAAAACAATATTATCATTTTTGGCATCAATCTAAGCATTTTCATATGAATCGAAATGGTATAATCGTAAATAATTGATGAAGACCGCTTTATCGTTTGTGGGGAGGAAAACATTTTGAATGCAAGACGAAAATCTACGATCATCGTATTTGTTTATATAGTACTTTTTTTACTAACCGGAAGAGTACTACCTCACGTTTTCGAGGTCTCCGTGCTTTCCTTCTTTGTTGCTATCATGCTTGAGCCAGTATCAAACTTCCTTACCAAACTTACAGGAAAGAGATTCCTTAGTGTCACAATCTCACTGATCATTTTTTATGGATTCGTTGCCATAGTTATCGGCTTTTTGATCCCGGTTATTTACCAACAAGGAAAATACTTTCTGAACTTTATGGAGAACTTTCTTAAAAACAAAGAGTGGGAGAAACTTTCATATTTCAAAATTTCCCCAACTTCTAAGGATGTCATAAACAATATAATGAATACCGTAAAGCCAACCATTACAAATTGGATATCTGGTGCAATAACAAAATTAGCCGCAGCTACTCCATCAATGATGGCAACTCTTTTCTTTTCTATTATAGGAAGTGTATACGTTTCGTACTATCTTGAGCACTTCAAAAAGATCTCTACCATCTATTTTTTCCCGCTGAGTTCATCCAAACCTGTCGAGATTTTTTTGAAAAGATCGTATCATCATATGCAAAGCTATATTGTAGGGGTGACAATAGCAGCACTATTTACGGCCATAGCAATGGGTGTCTTTTTAACCGTGACAGGAATTAGCTCTGGTATTTTGCTTAGCAGTTGGGTCTTTATAACGAACTATATACCGATTGTAGGTGTACTTCTTGAACTCATTCCACTTGCAATTGCTGCTCTTATGAAAGGAATAACCGTTTTTATATGGTTTTGGATCGTTTTAATTGCCGTACATTCCGCGGCCTTTGTGATCTTCTTAAAAGCGGTCCAAAACCAATCAAAATTGAATCCTTTCTGGATGGTAATTGCCATAATAGCTTTTACTCAAATCATAGGTCCAATTGGTGCTTTTGTAGCAGTTCCGATCGCGATTTTGCTAAAAGATTATTGGGACGTGTTTATCGTTCCGTACCTGAAAGCCTCTTAATCAATCTTCTGTGCCATCGCAGAGAAAACTCAACGAGCCTTTCGTAAAGAAACAGAGCAATTACTGTAAGAACTATTGTTGCCAATTCCAAATAGTTCTCATGAATTTCAACAACAACCTTTAATATCTCATAAAACAAAAAAGAAAGAGCAACAAGTATTAACCATCTCACAATAACACGAGAAAGAAGATTTTTTGAAACGAACGTTCTTATCAGAGTATACGGCCCAAAGATCACCGCAAAACCTATAATCGAAGGCCTAATAGCAAAGAAAGCAAATGACAACGCTAAAACCGTGAAATAAGAAACAAGCCCCGTTTTGCGTCCTAAATAATCCGTTACAAAAGCTATTGGGATTGAGGAAAGCATGAGAAGAAACATATCATCCCCAAATGTCACCGATAAAATCAACAACAAAACGGAAAAAGCAGAGTACATGGCTCCAAAAGCCATGGATCTCGTTTTCAACTTTTAACATCCACCACCCATGCAATTACAACATAGATCTGCACATGCAAGAGTTGCACAACAGCTTAAACATGCTGTGCCTTCATCCATTTGGCCACCAGTGTAGACTGGGCCATACGATTTTGAAGCTCTTTCCACCGTCTTGTAAGCTTGCGCATACTCTTGGTTGTCTGGACGCATTTCGTGCGCATGCTTTATGTACTCATGAGCTTTGTTATACCATCCACGTTGAGCGTAAATAATTCCGTTCAAGAAATACCACTCTGGGTTGGATTTGTCCAATATCTTTATCAACAAATCTTCTGCCTCATAAAGTGCGCCACTTTGGATTTTCTGCCTAACCTGTGCATAAATACTTGCATCATCGGTGCTGTACGAGATGCCTTCATCAGCATGATTTATCAAGTAATTGTAGGCTTCATTCACCTCTTTCATTTTCTCTTCTGCCAGCTTGAGCATATCTGGGTTTGATTGAAATTTGTCTGGGTGATAACGCTTTACCAGATCTCTGTAAGCAGCACGGATCTCATCCTTGCTTGCATCTTTTCTAACGCCAAGAATCTCATAAGGATCTCTCATAAAATTCGTTGCGAAAGGGCAACTTCGCTCCTCTCTTTTTGATCATGAACACTTCAGGATCTTCGAAGTAATCTTAGGCATCCCATAGAATACCACATTTTTAATCAGTTGAGAATTTTTTGTCATTTCACTCTCAATACTCGAAAATTCTTCCTGAACCCTGGATATAAGAAATCTCATAGAAGGTTCTTCGTTTTTTTTAACAAACGCGATGAACTTTTCCAAACCATCTTCTGAAAAAAACTTTTCATATTTTAAAAAATACGGATTATATACCTTTCTTTTGATATCATTCGAAATGTCATCAAGAGCATCTATGAGATAAACCCATTTGCCTATTAAGTAAAGAAAAAGCTCTGCAGGTTGTATCTTGTCTATTGTTTTTGCCATAGTTCTCATGATTTCTCCGAATACGTCAGAGATCTCATCAGGATTCGGAGATTTTGCCAATTCAAAGAAGATCATCTTGTTAATCATGGGTTTTACAGATTCCATGAGAGAAATGTCCACTCTCCCCAAAATAGGTATGGCTAAATATGCAAGTATGCGCTTGAAAAACTTTGAATCACGTGTGATATCATCCATCTTCAGACGTGTGCTCAGGCGTGAAATCTCAACTCCAAAACTAACAGAATGATTTTCTACCACAACGCGTTTCTTTTGAAAAGGGGGAAGTGGGCAGTGCGATTTGCCAAAAATTCTCTCCTCGTCTGAAAAAGCATCAAGAAGGATGGCAATAAATGTTGCATCGTAGCTTAAAAGCACTCGGGAAAGTGGGCCATACTTTTTAGATAAAGCTGTACATATACCACAATAGTACGCATTATACAACTTCAAGTCTTTCACTTTCAACTCGTCAAGATCGGGTTTGACATATCCTGTCAAATTTTTTCATCTCACGACAAAAACATTGTAAAACCCGGACTTCATCATATTATTCGCGATGGACTCAGCGTTTTTGCCTTCTACAAGGTATTTAGCATAACGATCAGAGCCTTTACTTGGTGCTTTCTCTATCTTGATCGCCATTGGATCATGGGTCAAAATATATTTCTCTATTTTGGGAGATATTTTTAACGTTGTTGGCGTTCCCATAAAAGTGTCGTGTGTTCGTGCAAAATTTTCGAACTTGACATTGCGCATATACTCTTTTTTTGCTATATATCTTAAAATCGTTTGAAAATCAGACGGACCTACATAGCCAGGCAAAAAAGTTATGGGTTTGCCATTTGACTGAAAAAACACCAAAGTTGGTGTTCCACGAACCCCAAATCCAGAAAAAAGCTCTCTGTAAGAATAGATCTTACCGTTAAAATTTGCTTTCTCATCAGTTGGATATATCTCACCAATTATGAAATTGTTGGCGAGCAATTGCTGAACAGTCTTGTCCATAAGAGTTTCACTTTTAAGCTTTTGACAATACACGCAGTTGGGATCCGAAAAAACTACAATCGCACTTTTGTTCTCATACTTTGCCAATAACATAACAGTGTTAAAGTTCTTAAGCAAAATTTTATCAAGTGAATAGGCAAATATGAAAGAAACGAGCAAAACGAATATAACAAAAAAAGGTAAAATTTTTCTCATAACAGCACCTCCAGAATTTTCAATTCAAAAGCATATCAAATTTTTCCAATTTTGACTTTCACTTTACTATTTGTTCTGTCCGCAAAGGCGTATTCTCCATTCTTCAGTTCACTCCACCCGTTTCCAAATCGTTCTGTGGAGAACAAGAACATATTAGAATCACCTTTGTAAAATATCGTGTGGTAGTTATCTTCGTCTTTTTCTGTGATCCTAAAAGCGTAGAGCTGAGAACCATTTGCCACAAATGTGTTCAACGATGTATATTCGAATCCACCAGATTTAATTTTTTTTACAGTCCGCTTCATAGATTCAACAGGATCGTACTCTTTAAGCTCATTAACAAAGATCCTATTGTAAATTTGCGTATCTATTTCATCAACAGAAAGAGATGATAGTCCTTTGATAACGCCATTGTGAGCAAAAGACCATATTTTCCCACGAAGATCATTAACAAAAGGATGTGAGAAAAAAACAGAGGCATCAGAGAAACTGGATTTTCTGGCATGAAGTATAGCCATATACGCTTTTGCACTGAATTTTGGGGCATTCCATACAAATTCTTTGCTTTTCTTCAACATAAAATCTTTACCATTGTAAAGAGCAATTCCCCATCCATCACCATGTGGAGAATTTTTACCATGCAAAGCTTGCTCTTTTAGAGCCTCAAAGTAAGGGGCAACATCTACGGGATTTCGCGATATAATTGCAATCATTCTACACATACTATCACCTGTTGTGCATATTATACTTCAAAAGGGCGTGAGAGTCCCAATTAACTTTTAAATTCATTTTTCTTCATTTCTTGCCAGAAATCTTCTTTAACTACGAATCTTGATATTTCGTTCAACTTGACATCTAAAAATTTTTATGACATAATGAACGTTGTATTAGCACAGTAGTACAGGAGGAAAAATGAAAATCAAGGTGGATCATCACTCAGATATTCCAGTTTACAAACAAATAGTAGTTGCGATTAAGGATATGATATTAGCTAATGAACTAATAGAAGGAGAGGCATTGCCATCTGTTCGAAAATTGGCGATAAATTTGGGTGTTAATCCAAACACGATAGCAAAAGTTTTTTTCATTCTCCAGTCTGAAGGTTACGTTGACTCCAAACCAGGCATCGGTTATTACGTTGCTAAGCCCCCACCCTCTTCTATAGAAAAAAGATTAATGGATTTAGATGATGCAATGAGGAGAATCATCCTTAAAATGAAAAGATTTGCACTTTCAGAAGAAGAGATAAACAAGAGGTTCTCAGCTATTATGGAAGGAGTGTTTGAGAATGAGCGTAATAGAAGTTAAAGATCTCTCAAAAACTTACAAAAATGGAGTTGAAGCACTAAAAGGCATAAGTTTCAACGTGACAGAAGGAAGCATTTTTGCAATACTTGGGCCGAATGGTGCTGGCAAAACAACAACACTCAAGTCTATACTTGGCGCGATAAAACCTACATCCGGAGAAGTCCTTACTTTAGGGAAAATTCCATTTCCAAATGGTGTAAAAAAAGTTTCATTCGTACCAGAAGAGAAATCTCTGTATGAATGGGTAAAAATCCCTGAAATGGTGAAAATTTTCGCGTCGTTTGCACCGAATTTCTCGCCCAAGAAATTTGAAATCCTCTCAAAAAGATTAAACTTAACCATGAAAAGAAAAATTGGAGAACTTTCCCAAGGAAATAGAACAAAACTTTACGTGGCTCTGGCATTTGCCCAAGATGTTAAACTCTACGTTTTGGATGAACCCACCTGGGGACTTGATCCAATTATCAGAAAAGAAGTACTTGACATAGTAAGGGAAAATGCCATCGTTGGGAAAACCGTTGTTTATTCTTCCCACATATTATCAGAAGTAGAAGAGGTTTGTGATGAACTCATCATTCTAAAAGAGGGAAAAATTTTGTATAACGGTACGTTAGATAAATTAAAAGAAAGCAACAAACTCAATCTTTCCGAATCATTTCTGGAAATGATCAAGGGGGGAGAAAAATGAAATCCTACAAAGAAATAAAAGCCATACAGATGAGAACTGTGATCATGTTGGCTATTCTTGCAGGATTGGCTATCGTGACGGTTATGATTAAAAGTACCGTTGTTAGTGCTCTTGGTTTACCCCAGGTTCAGGAGTCGTTGAAAAATTCATCGTTGGGAAAAACTTTAGCATCTGAGATATCGCGGATCGCAAACGACTTTTCGTATTATTCCTATTCTCAATGGTTTGGAAAAACGTACATGCAAATAGCAGCACTGGCTGCAATTGTATTAAGTTTCCCGCTCTTTTCAAAAGAGAGGGAAAAACGGACGATTTACCTTCTAATTGGAAGGATGGGTCGATGGGAAATATACTCAACAAAAGTCTTAATCGGTTATGTTGCCGTATTGATCACCATATTTGGAGGAGGAATCGCTTACATCTTGACAGCTAATATCATGGGGTATGCTCTTCCGTCTACAATGGCATTTGCTTGGACATTCAGAATCATGGTCGGAACGCTCTTGCTTTACCAAATAGGAGCTTACACATCGCTGCTGTTTAAAAGTCAGGTTAAACCTTTTCTTCTTGATATAGCAATATACATAGGATTGGGGATCTCTGGCTTTTTCAAACAGACAAAATTTCTCGATCTCTTTGGATATATGGGTGGAAAAACGGTTTTGAAAAATCCAACCATAGGGATTTTCCCAACAATCATCGTGCTTTTAATATGTGCAGTGATATTTACGCTTGGATACTTACAGTTTAGAAGTATGGATATTTGCTAAATGAGGATCAATACAGTTTCTTAGCTGCCTACTATACACACGAAGGAGGGAATAAAAATGGAGAGAAAATTGAGTTTTTTAACCGTGTTAATAATTATTTTGTTGTCACTTACTTTGTTCGCAACACAGCTTTTTCCGGAAGTCCAGATCAAAACAGCCCGTACTTTTGTTGAATATCTTGCAAGCGGCAACTTTAACTCCGCCGAGGAAATGCTCACTCCAAAAATGTCTGCTGCTTTACCCCTTTCAAAATTAAGCGCTATCTGGGAAAGCCTTCAGGCACAGTCTGGGAAGTATGAATTCATTGCGAATCTTGAAGCAGCCAAAAGTGGAGAGTATGTGATTGTTGTCGTGAATACAAAATTTGAAAAGGCATACTTAAACATAAAAGTTGTTCTTGATAGCAAACTTAAAATTGCTGGTTTGTGGATAGCACCAGGCAAGGCTCCTAAATATTCGATCCCATCTTATGTGGACTTGAACAAATTTAGCGTGAAAAAGTTGGAAATAGGTGACAAATGGAAGTTACCAGCAGAATTGACAATTCCTAAAGGAAAAGGGCCTTTTCCTGCTGTAGTTTTAATCCCTGGTTCAGGTCCTTCTGACATGAACGAGAGTATCGGGCCAAATGAACCATTTAAAGATTTAGCATACGGTCTTTCATCAATGGGAATAGCTGTTTTGAGATACGATAAAAGAACGTACGTCTATGGTGTAAAAGTGTCACCTGTGAATGTAGAAAATGTTTATCTACAAGATGCATCGTACGCAATAAATTACATGCTAAAAGAGCCATTTGTAAGTAAAGTTTTTGTTCTTGGTCATAGCCTTGGTGGATACCTTGCACCAGAAATAGCAAAAGAAAACAAGAAGATTGCCGGGATAATAATGCTTGCCGCGTCTGAAAGATCATTGGCAACATTAATCATAGATCAGTTTGAATATCTTTCAACTTTTACGAAAAACGAAGCGGCTAAAGAAAAGATAGATCTGATGGTAAAAGAACTCAAATTGTTGAAGGCACATAAATTGAAAAGTTCTAAATATGTCATGGGAGCTCCTGCAGCTTACTACTATGAACTTGAAAAGTACTCCCCAGTGGAAATTCTTAAAACCCTTTCAAAACCTGTTTTGATCTGTCAAGGTGGAAAAGATTATCAAGTAACGATGAAAGATTTCAGTATATTCAAAAAAGCTTTTGGCTCAAGCAAGCTCTTCACATTTAAATGGTATCCTTCTTTAAGTCATATTTTTACGCCGGTTGAAGGGGTGCCATCACCCTTGAATTACGAAAAGCCTTCTCATGTTTATGAAGAGGTCGTAAAGGATGTAGCGAACTGGATAAAAGAATATTGACTTAAGTTGTGTGTCAACTTTACAACTGATAGAGATAATTGAAAGCATAAAACAAAGAAGGGGCACAAGTGGGATGAAAATCAAGATAGACAAACTCATAAGAATGAAAAGAAAAACTATTGCTCTTCAAATAACAGATGATGCCGCTTTGATTGTCAAGGCTCCATTTAGAGTGAGCGAGCAGATCATAAAGGAAGTTGTCGCCAAGCACGTAACCTGGATAGAGAAGAGGAGAAAAGAAGTTCTCTCGAGAGAAACAAAATTTGTTAAAAAAGAATTCGTAAATGGCGAAAAAATTTTCTATATGGGACAATATTACGAATTAACGATCATAGATGAGCAAAATGAACCATTGATATTTAACCAAGGTTTCTTTCTTTCTAAAAATTATTTATCAACAGCGCGAGAAGTTTTTATTGATTGGTACAAAAAAAGAGCCCTTGAGAAAATCCCTGAAAGGGTTGAATGCTATACCAAGAAGAGAAATTTTACGTACAGCAAAATTACCATAACAAATGCTGAAAAGAGATGGGGTTCTTGCTCATCCAAAGGAAATTTGAATTTTTCCTGGAGATTGATAATGGCTCCACTTTTTGTTGTGGATTATGTTGTGGTTCATGAGCTTACACATCTTAAAGTGAGAAACCACTCAAAAAGCTTTTGGGATGAAGTCAAGATATTGATGCCTGATTATAAAAGACGTCAAGAATGGCTGAAAAATAACGGATATCTTCTGAGAATATGACGAGATGTGATGATTTCAACTTGTTCTACATCGGAGGTAGAATTTTATGAAAATATTAATTGCTCCAATGGCCGCTTTGGCAGAGACGAGTGGCCCAATTACAAGAGCGCAGGCATTGGCCATTGAAATTAAAAAGAGGGGGCATGAGGTAGCTTTTTGTGCGGCAAAAGATGGGAATTATCGTCCTGTTAAAGCTGTTAAAAATTACTATGCACCTATTCCATCACCTTTTGGTTTGCCTCTATTTATTGGTAAGAGAATATTTAAAGCCATGCATGGTATACAAGCGTTGGGCATTCAGCCAAGATTGAAAGTTACGAGTTTCGAAAAAGTTTTGTACATTGTAGGAGCAATCCACAAGAAATTCTTTCCAAAAGATGTACACTGCCTTCAAAAGGCAATAAGAGACTTTAAACCAGATGTTGTTTATGCAGAGTTTCGTATCGCTGCTATCGTTGCAGCAAAGTTAGAAAATGTAAAAGTCATAACTGCTTACAGTTTTCCAGTTCAAAAATCCTATGCCTCCGATCCTGAATACAGTAAAGGAGTTAAAGAATTTTTGGGGCGCAATGGCCTACCCAAAATAGAATCTGCTTTAGATATATTTGATTGGGCAGATTTAAAAATCGTAGCCAGCTCATATGAGTTAGAGCCTATAGATGATGAGAAAGTGATCCACGTGGGTCCTTTTGTTACTGTACAGAAGCCAAAAGAGACATCGACTCGAAAGAGAAATATCATAGCGTACATGGGTAGTGGAACTATTACTCCAAAACGGCTCATAAAGGTGCTCACTGAAGCTTTTGTTGGAACAGACTTTCAGGTATATATTGCCACAAAAGGTGCTAAACCGTTCAAGAGAGGTAATATTAACGTAGGACATAGATTCGATTTTGTTGATCTTATGCCCAAAGCTGTGGCATTTATAAATCATGGTGGACAAAACAGTATAATGACAGGTTTGATTAGCGGTGTTCCTCAGATTATATGTCCGGGCAATGTGTTTGAGCGCCGATATAACGCTGTTTCTGTAAAAAAATTAAACGCCGGAATTTCACTTGAAGTGGAGGATTTCACATCTCGAAGGATTGAACAAATCATTCAGGGATTTGAGGCAAATCCAATATATAGGAATAACGCGAAGAAAGCTGGCGAAAAACTGTTGAATCTCGGTGGCACTCAGAAAGTTGTTGACATCTTAGAAAGTGAATTTTGATGGCAAGATTGTTGGAATCATAACACTTGCAAGCACACATCTGGTTGTGGAGATCTTTAAATAGGTCTGCTTCAATAGTTATGCTATAATTGCAATAACTTGAACAAAAGTATTGTGGAAGAGGTACAATATATATTGGGATGAAGCTCCCCAGTAGAATAAGAACTGCTGATAACAGCTGATGGCTTCTACAGGAATGTAGTGTCATCAGCTTTTTGTATGTGAAAAGAGGTGCCTTTATGGTTTTTCAAAGCATCTTGTTTGAAAAAATTCAAGATGAGATAAAAAGAGAAACAACTGAAATGCCAGATTTTTTCTCTGACTTAAACCTTGATCAGATTATAGATGCCATAACTGCACAAAAACAAGAATATGATTTAAAACCGTTTTTTTACACTCCATTAAATGACATAGATGCGATCAAATATCGACAAGAAATAATGCAGGATCTTGAAAACGAAGAACTATTCAAACATATAGAAATCTTTGCTGATAGGATGCATATGATGCGCAAAGACATTGCTCAGAGTAACAAACTTTATTACCGGCATCAGAAGGAAAGATGGTTTTTGGACGCCCTTGAAATTTACTGCGATTCGGTAGTTTCTCTGGCGCACGATTTATCACATTTAGATTTAAAGTCACGAGGCTTTTTAGCCTTTCGAGAATATTTGGAAAGTTACACCACTTCTGATCGCTTTAAATCACTCTTTGCGCAGACCAAGAAACTCAAAGTCGATTTATCCACTATTAAGTACTCTATATTCATAAAAGACAACAGGGTTAAAGTTCAAAAATATGAATCTGAAATTGACTACAGTGAAGAAGTCCAAAAAATATTTGAAAAATTTAAGCAAGAATCGGTAAAGGATTACAGGATTAAATTCCTCGAAGTGATGAACATGAACCATGTGGAAGCTAAAATATTGGAACTTGTGTCCAAATTGTATCCAGATACATTTTTAAATCTCGACACCTATTACACACAAAACAGAAATTAGATGGACAAAACGATATCCAACTTCGATCGAGAAATACAATTTTACGTTGCCTATCTTGAATATATTGCAATACTAAAGAGATCGCAACTAAAGTTTTGCTATCCAAAAATCTCAAACACAAGTAAAGAAGTTTACGATTACGAGGGATTTGATTTAGCCCTTGCGCATAAATTAATAACTGAAGAAGGATCATCAGTTGTATGTAACGATTTTTATCTCAAAGGCAAAGAACGCATATTCGTTGTAACGGGCCCTAATCAGGGCGGAAAAACAACTTTTGCACGTACCTTTGGGCAGTTGCATTATTTAGCTCTTTTAGGATGTCCTGTACCTGGTAAAGAAGCACAACTTTTCCTTTTTGACAAGCTCTTCACACACTTTGAAGTAGAAGAAAATATCAATAGTCTCCGTGGGAAACTTGAAGATGATCTGGTGAGAATTCGTGCTATTTTGAATTTGGCAACACCAAATAGCATTATCATAATGAACGAAATTTTTTCATCCACTACCCTCAAGGATGCCCTGTTTTTGAGCAAAAAAGTGATGGAAAAGATAATACAATTAGATTCATTGACAGTTCTGGTGACCTTCATGGATGAACTATCTTCTTTAAGCGAAAAAGTCGTGAGTATGGTAAGCACGGTGGCTCCAGAAAATCCAGTACTTCGAACATATAAGATCTTAAGGAAACCTGCTGACGGTCTTTCATACGCAATATCCATTGCGAAAAAATACCGCCTTACTTATGATTACTTGAAAGAAAGGATAAAGCAATGAAAGTCTTTTTGATGTTTAAAGATCATGATTTTGATTTACAGAAAAAATTACCACCGAATGAACGATCTTTGACACAAGATCTTGAGTTGAATACTTTGTTCAACGCTATGGCATTTGGTGATGATTTCTTACTTCGTGTGGCAAAAGAAGCTGTCCTTTCAAGCTTGAATGATATGGAAACGATACTGTATCGTCAAGATATCCTCAGAGACTGTCTGAAAAATCCTTCTGTTGTGAGAGACATGTATAACATTGCGTTAGAATCGATTGAAGATGAGAAAAAGACTTATTTTGGTTTCTTCAGTCAATACTTGGCTGGGATACTGAACAGTTCTATAAAAATCATGGAGCTGCTTGTTAGCACACTTAAAAAATTAAAAAGAATCGCAGATAGATATTCTGATAAGTTTGAGTCAGAGGGCTTTAAGAGATTTTTTGATATGTTGAAGGAGGAACTAAGCGACGAATATTTTAAAATTGTCGAGAATCATCTGAATGAACTGGAGTTTCGTAATGGGATCTTGATCAGTGCGGAATTGGGAAAGGGAAATAAAGGTACAAATTACGTAATCCGTAAACCAAATCACAAAAGAAAAAGCTGGATTGGACGAATATTTTCAAAAAAAGAGCAGGCGTACATTTTTTCTATAAGCGATCGCGACGAAAGTGGTGCAAAGGCACTTTCGGAGCTAAAGGACAAAGGGATCAATCTAGTTGCAAATGCACTCGCCCAGTCTGCAAATCACATTCTTAATTTCTTCAACATTCTGAGAACCGAACTTGCCTTTTACATTGGGACTTTGAATTTGTATGAACAACTTTCTAAAATTGGAGAGCCGGTTTCTTTTCCGGCGCCTGTAGATCAAGGCGAACGTAAACTTTCTTTCAAAGGGTTGTACGATGTCTGCCTTGCTTTAACCATGAATCAAAAAATCGTTGGCAACGATCTTGACGCCGTTGACAAAGATTTATTCATAATTACAGGGGCCAATCAGGGAGGAAAGTCCACTTTCTTGCGTAGTATAGGTTTATCCCAGTTGATGATGCAATGTGGCATGTTTGTTCCGGCTGAATCTTTTTCTGCCAATATCTGTAACGGCCTTTTTACACACTACAAACGCGAAGAAGACGCGACAATGAACAGTGGAAAATTCGATGAAGAGTTGAACAGAATGAGCGATATCGTGGACGAGATAAGTACAAATTCCATGATATTATTTAACGAATCATTTGCCACCACAAATGAAAGGGAAGGAGCTGAGATAGCAAGACAGATAGTCTCCGCACTGATAGAAAACCATGTCGAGGTTTTCTTTGTCACGCACATGTACGAACTCGCGCATAACTTTTACGAGAAAAGGATGAACAACGCCATTTTTCTGCGTGCTCAGAGGCGGGATGACGGAAGCCGAACTTTCAAAATAATTAAAGGCAAACCTTTGCAAACGAGTTATGGAAAAGATATTTACGATAAAATTTTTGAAAAAGCTGATCTGCACGATAAAGATAGATATTCCTGTATGTAAACCACCTCATCGTATAGACAATGAAGTAGTCTTTAAAACATGCTGACAAAAATCCTCGTACTGAAATTCCTCGTTCTGGACTACAACGGCTCATGATCATCTTCAGTTCAATTTGGATATGTTAATGTTGTATAATTTATGGATAAAAAAGCCAACTTGTGCAAAAAGAAGATATCAAGTTGTATCACTTTTAGGAACATCTTAACGTGGAGCGAGCAAGAATGGTTTGACTCACCAATATCAGGCTGGCTTCTAAGTTAGAACTCACGCAATAGGAGGGGAGAAGATGAAACTTGCAGATTTTGCGGGACTTCCTATACTCCTATACAAGACGAAGTTGGTAATAGAAAAAAACAAAATAGCACTCTACTTTCTTCAGCTTTCTAATGAAAAGCATATTGAGAAATGGACAGGATGGGATGCAAGTGCCATAAAGGAACCCGATTTTTGGTTCAAAAACGTGCATGATGAGGACAAAGATAAGGTTTACAAAATTATGAGTTCGATCAAAAACGGGGCTCTCATCTCACACGACTACAGATTCCGGAAAAAAGATGGTTCCTATCTTTTCCTCAACGACACATTTCGTGCTGTTCAAAAAGCACCTAACTGGTTTGAAAATATTGGAGTTATTCGAGACATAACAAAAGAAAAACAATTGGAAAAGCAGCTCGAAGAAGATTCTCAACTTCTCGATGTGTTGTTAAACCATACACCTATTGGCATTGCCATGTACGATCAGCAAGGCTTTATATACATAAACGATATTTTTGAAAATCTGTTTGGATACAAACTATCCGAGCTAAAAGAAAAAAAGATGAGGATCTGGGATCTCCTCTATTCTGAGGAAGATCAGAAAATAGAGATAAAGATCGTAGAAAAGAGAATTAAAGGTGAGATATTTGATCAACCATGGCAGGGTGTGAGATTCTTAACAAAAGACGGCAAAATAGTCTTTGCGGATGTGATTGGCAATACGATAAAGCACGATGGAAAGTACATTGGTGTGCTGATTATCATCGATATAACCGAAAAACATTACCATGAAGAGCAACTTCAGAAGCTCTATGACAAATTAAAAGAACTCGAAGAGTATCGAACGAGTTTTCTACGTTCAATTTCACACGAGCTCAAAACTCCTCTTAATGTCGTATACGGTAATATTCAGCTCATGGAACTTGGAGTCTTTGGAAACGCATCTGATTTTAGAAAGCCCCTCTCTTCCATAAAGGCTGCCGTCGAAAGTGCTATTTCTCTTACCAACAATCTTCTCGATCTCTCTAAGATTGAAACAAAAGGCATAACCGTAAAGATGAGGGAACTCAAAGCTTCGGACTTCAAAGCATTAATAGATCAGTACAAAGCTTTATCGAGTCAAAAAGGCTTGGATTTTTCTTTCGAATTCAAAGTACCAAAGATCTTTTCTGGAGATCCAAAAGTACTTTCTCCCATCATCTCAAATCTCTTGAACAACGCTGTCAAATACACGAATTCCGGAAGCGTGAACGGTTATATGGGGTTCAAAGGCAATTATCTTGTAATAGAAGTGAAAGATACCGGAAAGGGAATACCACCTAACATAAGAGAAACTATTTTTGAGCCGTTTGTGTCGGGAGCTAAAGGAGAAGGAACTGGATTGGGGCTCTCTGTAGTCAAAAAATTCGTAGAAGCTTTGCATGGAGAAATAAAATTGGAAAGTGAAGTGGGAAAGGGAACAACTTTTTGCGTTAAAATTCCAAGAGTTGTAAAACCTGTATCTTATGAAAGAAAAGAAAAGAAAGAAGTACTCGTCATTGAACCTGATGAAGAAACACGAAAACTCTTGAAGGTTATTCTCAGGAACCACGCTGTTGTCGAGGCTGAAACTGCAAATGAAGGGTATTTGAAAGCGCTTGAGCACAGACCTGATCTCGTGATAACGAGTCTGTCTCTTCCGGATGAGAATGGAAACGAACTGATTAAAAAAATGCGTTCTGATGTAGAATTGTCCGATACAGACTTTGTGATTTACACAGGCGCCAGACTTTCCGAAGAAAATGTAGACGCAAAAGTAATGGAAAAGGGACATGACATAAATCAAATAGCCAAAGAACTAAAAAGTTTGTTGAGTGAGAAGATCGTCTTGGTGTTTGAAGAAAGTGTGTCAAGGTACATAAAACGGGCAGAAGAAATTGTGCATTCTTTCTCTACTAAAGAAATAATCGTAAAAAAGTTCTCCGATCTAACGGAGGAACTTATAGACTTACATGATACCTTTGTTCTCCTCGTCCCAAACGACCTAAAAGTTGTAAGAATTTTTATGAACAGATTTGTAGCTACTCGAAGAAGGGGACTTGTTATCTTGATGATGCTTATGACAGACGGAGGTGACTTGATTTGGCACACTTAATGATCGTCGAAGACGACGATGCAACAAGGGAAATGATGGCTGATTTTCTGAGATACAAAAATTACGACGTTATCGAAGCTAAAAATGGTTTGGAAGCTCTTTCCAAGTTAAAAGATGAAAGTGCGGACGTTATTTTGATGGATGTATCCATGCCAGAAATAGACGGGATCGAAGCCACAAAAAAGATTCGAGAAAGAGGAATCCCATCAATTGTTGTAATCTTGACAGCCCTTTCAGATAAAGAAACCGTGAAAAGAGCCGCACAGGTTGGCGCAGATGATTTTCTCTTAAAGCCGATCAACTTCAATATGATGGAAACAAGGATAAGACTTGCCCTCAGAGCGTCAAATTTTTATCAATATAAAGCCACCATACAAAATAGACTCCACGGTAGATTGAGAATAGCTGAAAAAGATCTCGAAGAGCTAATGGAAAAGAACTTTCAAATAGGCTTTGAAATGCTGGACATCATGAATAAAATATCTGAATTCAGAGATGATGAAACACATGAGCATACTTTTAGAGTAGGGTGGCTTTCAGGACGAATGGCAGAACAAATGGGTCTTCCTTCATCTTTCGTCACACAGATTCAGTTTGCGGCGCCTTTACATGATCTGGGAAAAATAGGCATACCAGATAAGATTTTGTTAAAACCGCAAGGATTAACAACCGAAGAATGGAAGATCATGAAAAAACACTCGAAGATTGGATATGACATAATGAGTAAATCTTCTTCAGGAATCATTAAACTCGCATCTAACATTGCGCTATCACATCATGAAAGATGGGACGGAAGCGGTTATCCCAAAAAACTCAAAGGCAAGAAGATTCCTCTGCCTTCATTAATTGTGGCTGTTGCAGATAGCTTTGATGCAATGGTTAGCAAGAGACCATACAAGAAAGCAATTCCTCTGCAAGAAGCATACAACGAAATCGTGCTAAATTCCGGGAAGCTTTATTCACCCAGAGTTGTGAAAGCTTTTACCCTTTTGAAAGAAGAAGTGTTTGATCATTACAGAGGGGCCATAAAACCAACTTCCTAACACTTCAACACATTGTTGCCTTTGTTAATAAACCAATCAAGAGTGGCTAACATGCTTATGCTTTCTTCCAATCAAGAAATTTTGGAGAGTAAACAGCCGTTTCTTTTCTGTAATGTACATCACATGGGAATTTTTGGCAATTTCCACATGTTTCCAATCCCTTTATGGACACGCATTTGTATATCGTGCACTTAATGGTGTTAGAGTCAAGACATCCTTTGCACTTACCCACAATGTACGTTTTACAAGCACCACAATATATGCCACATGGGGCTATGAGAGTTTTATCAAAATCCATAAATTGAGACCTCCTAACGATCCTGTTTTCTATATTCTACACCCGGATCTTTTGACTTTTTTCGCAGATTTTCCACATTCTTTTTTCGCACTACTCGCACGCACAACATAAGTTTGTGTATACATACACATAAGAAATCTAATGTAAGATGATATAATAGCAAAAAACAAGAGCAATTGAAAGGACCGGGGGAGATGCTAAAGGCAGTTTTGTTTGATTTGGACGGAACACTTTTACTTTCTAATGAGGAAGAATTTTATTCTGCTTATTTTAAAGTATTGGGTGATTATTGTAAAGATCTTATAAATCCATTCAGACTCGTTGACAGAGTACAACAAATTATCAAGAAGATCACTTTGGATAATGGAAACACAACTAATTATGATAAGTTCATGGAAGAAATGAAAAAAGAAATGGGAAATTATCTTGCAGAAAAACTCGAGAAGCGGTTCAATTCATTCTATCTCACAGCGTTCAATGAGCTCAAATCCTTGACAGTTCCAAATGTTTATCTCATACAATGGATGAGAAGTTTAAAAGTCAAAAGAGTACTCGCAACTAATCCGATCTTTCCTAAAATCGCAATTGTAAAAAGAATGGAATGGGCGGGATTGAGTGAAGAAGAATTCTCATTAGTAACGGTTATGGAAGATTCGCATTATCTTAAACCAAGAGGGGAATATTACACGGAAATAACGCAAAAATTGGGTGTTGAACCACAAGAATGTGTGATGATAGGAAATGATCCCATTCTTGACGGAGCATGCACCAAAATCGGAATGCGTTTTAAGCATGTAAACGAAATCACAAAGAACTGAATTTATTTCATCTTGCACGAAGCCGTATATTAAATTTGTATTTGTCTCCTCTGTACAAAGACTGAACATATTCCACACACCGTTCGTTGTATACATATGTGAATCTTCTACGCAGAACCACACAATCCCCAGGCGATATATTTAAGAGCTTTGCACTTTCAGAGGTGGCCACTGTCACTTCAAGCGTTTCATCTGCGTATTGCATTTTTAGTTTTAGGGTGTTCCGAAAGAATTCATAAAGAGATGATTTAGACATATCCATCTCAAGTATATTCAACACGCGTGTGTCGATTGCAGGATTTATGTAAGCCCACTCAATAGCATACGGAACGTTATCCAACAATCTTAATCTTTTAAGTAGAACAACTTTCGATCCGACTGGCAAATTCAATTTCTCCATAACTATCACCGGAGCATCAACAAGCCTATTTTTGATCACTATGGAACTTGCCGAATGCCCAGTCATACGTGCCTCATCTGTGAATCCTCTCAATACTGTAAGATTTTCGATATTTTTAGGCTGGATTATAATTGTACCTTTTCCCCTTTGTTTTTCAATAAGTCCCTCTTCTGCTAACTCAGAAAGCGCTTGCCTCACAGTCAATCTGCTAACACCATACATTTGAGCCAATTTGTTCTCAGAGGGAAGATAGTCCCCCGGCTTCATTTGATCTTCTTCGATCTTGCTTTTGAGTATTCCGTATAACTGATGATATATGGGTATCGGACTGTTTTTATCTATTTCCATTTAAAATCATCCTCTCATGGAAGTGATATTTTCCCAAGAAATGCTTTAGAAATTGCACCAGTAACCTTTGGATTATTTGCTGGATTTGAGCATAAAAGCTCATTCGCAAGTACGGCGAATGCTTTAGCTTCTCTGAACTTCCAATCTTCAGCTATTTCAATTTGAATCCCTTTGAAATATTTCTTCAACGTTTCTACCAAGGTTTTATTCATAACACCTCCACCTGTCAATACCATTCGGTCAAGCCCTTTAGGAATTATGTATCTTCTGTAAGATTCCCAAATTGTCCACGCCGTAAATTCAACAATTGTTCTCACTATATCATAAGGGTTAAAAAGCGAATTTGCCACATCATCAATATAATCAACATTGTATACCTCTTTGCCAGTTGATTTTGGAGGAGTACGGGATATATAGGGCATCTCTCGCTTTTTGAGAACTTCAAGGATTTTTTCGTTGATATGACCTTTTAAAGAAAAATTCCCGTTCTCATCGAATGGAGCATTAAAAAACTTTGAAACAACAAGATCAATCAGTGCATTGGCAGGACCCGTATCAAATGCGATCACATCGCTTTCAGTTGCATTCATTGAAATGTAGGTAACGTTGGAAATTCCACCTAAATTGTTAAACGCGATTGACTCTTTCTTACTTGAATAAAGCATATAATCCACGTATGCAACAAGAGGAGCACCTTCTCCTCCATAAGCAATATCTTTCACTCTGAAATCGGAAATGGTTATAACACCGGTTCTTGCAGCTATAAGATCACCATCCCCGATCTGAAGAGTGCAAGCGGGAAAATCATCGGGACGTGGGTGGTGATAAACAGTTTGGCCATGACTTGCAATTATATCAACTTGCAAATTATTTGATTTCATGAAATCTTTCGCACAGTTTCCAAAGAAATTCCCGAGTTCGAAATCAAGTGCACATACGTTACGAACTTTCGAATTTTCTTTCATGGATTTGAGAATCTTTTCTTTCAGTGAGAAAGGATAATCTACTTTTTGAGTTTCTATCACTTCAATTTTTGTTTTTCGTCCACATCCATTGATTCTTATAGCCACAAGATCTACACCATCTGCGGATGTCCCAGACATCATACCAACTATAATTCTATTCTCCTTATTGACTATTTCAAAAAGCTTATCCATTATCTTCAATTTAACTCCTCCAGATGACTCAAAATGTAATTGTGCAGTCGGGGCCGAAATCGTATGATCTTTTCTTGATTCTCCCATCGACTAATGTGAACTCTGTTTGTTAAGAGTATGATCACAACATCGTATATGGGATCTATCCAAATAGATGTTCCTGTGAAACCGGTATGACCATAGGATTTATCACTCATAAGATCACCGCAGGAACACATGATTGATTTCATATCCCATCCGAGTGTTCTACGAACCTCACCGTTCGAAAAAAATTCTTTGGTAAAAGTACTAACCGTTGCCTTCGAAAAAACTTTCTTTGTCCCAAAAAATCCATTATTCATAAAAGTTTTAGCGTACTTGTAGATATCACTGGCAGTTGAAAAAAGCCCTGCGTTTCCGCTTATTCCTCCAAGGTAATATGCCAATTCATCATCCACTTTTCCACGCAACAGATTGCCATCTCGTTTTGAAGTGGGAGCAATTTGAGACATCCAATTTTTTGGTGGATTAAAGGCCGTGTGTTCCATTTTCAGAGGAGCAAAGATCTCACGTTTCACAAATTCATCAAGGCTCTTTAAGGTGGTCTTTTCCACGATTTCCATAAGTGTTATGAAATTCAAACAGGAATAAACAAATTTTTTCCCGACACAATTAGTCGGCTTGATAGAATTTATTGTTTTAAGAAGATTTTCCCTTCCTTTTGCATATCTCCAAGCCTCTGAATACGGCGGAAGACCAGAAGTGTGAGTTAAAAGATGCCATATTCGAATATCTTTTTTCTCTTCAGTATCGAAGTCTTCTATAAAAAGGCGTACAGGATCGTACAATCTGATCCTTCCCTCTTCTACGAGCCGCATGATCGCAGGGGTTGTCGCTACAACTTTGGTCATCGATGCAATATCGTATATCGTGTTGACATCATTCTTTTCGCGTTCAGGTCTTAATGAGCGATAACCATAAGCCTTTTGGAATATTATTTTATCGGAATTTCCAACAAGCAAAACTGCGCCCGGAAAAGCTCCTGACTCAATCGCTCTTTCAAAAAGTTCATCCAACCTGTTCATCTTTTTTCCTCCACAAGTCGATTGCCATCAGTGCTGCTCCCACATCTGCTCCAAATTTTGGGTGCATAAATTGTGCCCTTGGGAAAGTCGCTTCGAAAGCATTCTCCACTCTTCTAAGAAAATATTTGGAGTTAAAAAGGCCTCCAATGTAAGAAAACGTGAATCTCCCTCCAAATCCACATCTTCTTGCCACTACTGAAATCATATTTAGCGCATTTTCCACACCATTTTTCACGATCTTCATAGAAATTTCATCACCTTTTTGAGCTTCCTGCAAAACAACTTTGGCAGCTGAGGCAATTTTTGCCTTATCAAAATCAGAATAGTAAAGATACACGATGTCATCTATTGATTTGATACCATAAAAATTCACAAGGACAGATTCAAGAGTGGTAAACGGCCCAAGCCTATCCCTATAATTAAGAGCAGCCATTGCTGCACGATTTGAAAACCAAAAGCCACTGCAATATTCATCAAACATGTACCCCCATCCTCCCGCCCTATAGACTTTGCCTTTGGAATTTCTCCCAACGATAATCGAGCCGGTTCCAGATATCATCAAAATTCCAACACCACCGGTCGCGCCCCACAACGCTGTAACACCATCATTCGAAATGGCAAAATCTTTTACGCCTATCTCTTCGAATATCTCAGATATTATCTTTTTGTCGGTCGGCCTGTCTACACCACTTAGTCCAGCTCCAATGGTGTCAAAATAAGAGTTACTAGAAACCCGTTTTATCCCCTCTTTAAAAATTTTTTTTACTCCTTCAGCACCTATGAGGTGGTAGTTACCCGGCGAATTTATTTCTAACGAATTTAAAACACCCACTTTTTCGTCATAAAGAACAAATCTCGTATGGCTTCCGCCACCATCTATTCCAATCGCTCGCAATTTACTTATCCTTTCCAATGAATTAGAGGAAGGACCCCGCTAAATTTTTCTTGATTCAAAATCATTTGAACGAAAACATATTGGGAAAGTTTGGAATAATTATAAAGTGCCACAGAATTTCTGACATTTGGTAGAAATCCATCATACGGATTTCTGAGTGCTACAAGTAAAGTCGATCTTGCACGCTTTTCCATCACCTTGTCCACAAGCGTTCGCATTTCCTTCACAATATGCGCATTGAGTGTGCACAGCAAAGTTACACCTTTAAAATTTTCAATTTCCGAAACTACCCTTTCAATTTCATCACTTGTAGGCTTAGAAGAAACAGATACACTTTTGACTTCAAATCCTAACATTTGTTTGAATATTCTCACAAATTCCGAGCTTTGCCGATCGCCACCTTCTTCAACTTTCACCAAATTCATACTCGAAGGACAAACAACTAAAATGGGAGCATTTGGTACTTTCTTGATAACTTCGTCGAAATCACGACATACAGTTATGGAACGTTGAGCAATTTTTTCGGCTATTTTTCTCGATTCTTCACTCCCAATATCACTCTCTATCACAAGTTTATCTTCAAAAAGTCCTATATTTTCTTTCATTTGAAGTATCCTTCTAACAGCATCATTGAGCCTTTCAACAGGAATTGTTCCATTTGACACTTTCTCTTTGATCTTTTCAAATGCTTTTACTTGCTCTTCGAATGTGTGACAAATCATTACAACATCAGCACCTGCCTTTAAGGAACACCATGCTGCTTCACTGGCAGATAAAGAATTTGCTATTCCACTCATTTCCAGATCATCAGTAACGGTTACTCCTTCAAAATTCATTTCACCCTTCAAAAGATTCGTCATGACTTTTTTTGAAAGAGTAGCTGGAAGATCCCGTTTTTCACAAAGTACCGGATAATAAACGTGTGACGGCATTACAGAATCAAGACCAACTTTTATCAGTTCTCTGTATGGATATAATTCTACTTTTTCTAAAGTTTCTCGATCTCTGTCAACCGTTGGCATTTCCAAATGTGCATCTTTTGCACTGTGCCCTTTTCCAGGAAAATGCTTGGCACACGCTGCTACTTTTCCATCGTGTAATCCTTTCAGAAATTCAGAAGCAAATTCAGCAACGATCTTAGGATCATCGGAATAACTTCTCACACCGATGCCGGGATTTTCTGGAAGATCATTGACATCTACAACCGGTGCAAGATCCCAATTTATGCCTACTGCACGCATTTCTTTAGCCATAATTAAACCCGTCAAATAAGCATTGTGGGAATCTTGAGTTGCTGCTGTTGCCATATTTCCTGGAAAAATAGTGAATGGTTCTGTAAGGCGAGTAACAATTCCACCTTCCTGATCTATTGCAATCAACAAAGGATTTTTCGACATCTCTTGAAGTGACGACGTGAGTTTCCTCGCCTGTTCCGGATTTTCAAGGTTTCTTTTAAAGAGCACTGCGTTTCCGAGATGATACTTTTGAATCAAAATTTTTATCTCTTTTGATGGAGTAGTACCATAGAAACCACATATAACCACTTGCCCTATCTTCTCCTCAAGACTCATTGAACCAAGAATTTCTTCAACTCGGCTTTTCATAAAAGAAAAACACCTCACTCCGGATAAAGCCAATATTTTTTCGAAAGTTCTTGAAACTCTTTGGATTCTTCTTTCCACATTCTTGAAAGCTCTTGTCCATTCCTTCCCTCGTCTATTGCTTTTCTATACTTATCATCACCAATTAAGAGATCGAAATGATAACGATCGTTTGCGCCATGATATGAGGTATCCCATTCAAATTCTTTTGAATGAATTTTTTTAAGTCTTGAAACAAGTTCTAATGCTAACTCAATTGGTTTTGCTTTTGATTTATCAATAACAAAAAACTCTAAGCCATGACATATTTCATTTGCATACTTCGATGCAAGTGGTATAAAAGCTCTCTCCCTGAATTTAACACCTGGATGAGAAACTGCGTCCATCTCAGCTTTTAATTTTTTTGAATCTATCCATGGAGCACCCACGTATTTAAATGGATGCACCGTGCCTCTACCAACCGAAACGTTAATTCCTTCTAAAAGGCACATCCCAGCGTAGAGTAAAGCATGCTCAAATGATGGAATGTTTGGAGATGGCGTATTCCAAAGCAAACCTGTATCATCGTAATACATCCAACGCTTCCAACCATCCATTTTCACGATTTCCAATTCAACATTCATGTTGAACCGCTCATTGAAATATAGTGCCAATTCTCCAACGGTTAGACCATATCTAAGAGCAAGTTCATAGCCTCCAACGAAAGATTCTAATCTTTTTTTGATGACAGGACCTTCAACTCTCCCAGAAAGCGGATTGGGTCTATCCAAAACGACAACCTTTACTCCCATTTCCCCACATTTCTCCATCATATAAGCAAGAGAATATATGTAAGTGTAGAATCGTAGTCCTACATCCTGGATATCATAGATAACGACATCTATTCCTTCCAGCATTTCAAAAGTTGGCCTTCGTGTTTTACCGTACAGCGAGAAAATTGGTATTTTATAATGAGGTTCAATTTCATCCAACACATTTGCACCATCAGCAGCCGTACCCCAGATGCCGTGCTCAGGCCCAAAGAGCTTTACAACGTTGAAACCATTAGCCATTAGAAGATCTAAGTCCATATTTAAAGCAGTATCTATGCCGGTTGCATTGGTGAGAAGCGCAATGTGTTTGTCCTTCCATTGATTTGATTGCTGAATAAAGTTATCTATTCCTATTTTTACTTTCATATTTCTTTCAACTTCCCCATCGTTCAAATATAGTCCATTCCATAATGGTCTTATTTGATAACTGTTAAGATCTCTTTCAATCGGCAAAAAATCATTTTCTCAAATTATGCAGGTCGAGTTAAAGAGATGAACGTTGATAAAAGTGAAGAACTCCAACCATTGAAAAGAGCATAAAACTGTAGTGCTCCCATCAAAACCGGATAAAATATCAGAAAACTTGAGTGAGAGAGAGTTCCACACATTTGCTCAAGGTATTCCTTCAGACTTTTGTATCCTATCGTACGTGAATACTCAAAATTGTAAAATTTCTCGAATTCTTATCGCTTATACACCAGAATACAAAGATTTAGTGAAAATCGTCTTCGACAACAGGATGGAAATCAAGACGAATGAAAAGGGTAGGATAGGAAGAGTCATTCTTTGCTTGGATACATTCATGAGTGATTTTGAGACCCGGTTGTGTCAAGTATTTGCTGTAAAATTATTCCTGCATCCTTAAAAGCTTAAAAAGCCCTTTTTCAAGCAACTATTTCATTCTCTTCATCTTTCTCGTT